>JAUPLE010000003.1 GCA_030837085.1 Acidobacteriota bacterium
ACCGTCAGGCTCGCCCCCATGCTGGGGGTCCCATCTTGTAGGCACGCGGCGCGTGCACCCTATTTGTAGGACTGGGCCACCCGATTTAACTTTGTGACACCGTCAGGCTCGCCCCCATGCTGGGGGTCCCATCTTGTAGGACTAAACCGGACGGTTTAACTTAGTAACACCGTCTGGCACAGGACCATAGACATTGGATAAATAGAAGTTTTTGGAGGGTCCAGCCCCGCGGCGCGGGGGGCCTTTTAGTGATTTAAAAAAGCCCCCTGGCCTTTTCTAACATTTTGAAGCCATCCGTTATTTTTATTTTTCCTGCCAAAAACATGGGCAGCAATGATTCCCTAAGCTTGATTAATTTTTCTTTGCATCGAATATTTAAAAGGATACGACTAAAGATCGGATGAACGGACTGGTGAAATTTCTCTAATAATGTATGTGAGGCTTCCGGTATTTGAAGCCGGGAAAATAACCGGGTGTTTATATTCATGGTCATTGTCCCTCCGGCGCTGAGTGATTCTAACTCAGGTCCAATGGTTTTAAGATAACAATATAAATAATACCGGTGCCGATAATGATGGGGAATAATGGAATTTATCTGCTGATTGGTATGACACCAGGCGCTTGTAATGGCTGTTAAACCTACTGTTGCAATACAACTTACACATATTGAATTGGGAGGAATTTGTTTTGTGGGCTGGGCAGCCGCCCCCTCATTACTAAGAGAATCAACGGTACGGGAAATATATACCTGCCCCCGTAAATCGGGGATTTTAACAAAGGGCACCGGCCCGCCAAAATACTTGCTCTCTTTTTTGGAAGGCGTCCTTCCGCATACTATTTTGCCAAAATCAGACAGGGGTTTCAAACGCTGTTGAATGGTAGGGGTGAACCAATATCGGAAAAGGGACATGGCCATTTGTTCCAACACGCTGTTCCAATGCTCCAACAGGTGGATTTTAGTTTCCACTGCATTTAGGAGGACAACGGCGGCTGTTTGATCGACCAGCGGGGGCAACAAAAAGCGAAAATCATAGATACGATTCGGAGAGGTATGTTTAACCGTCGTGCCACTGGCAGTCGCTATTATATATTTTCGATAATTAGCGGACCGTAACAGCCAATAGAGGAAATCTCCGGTTATTTTTTCGGACCGGAGTATCACTCTACCAATCCGCTGGTTCTGGAGATATTCGACCGGATGCGCATGACCTGGTTTTGCAATATAATATTCGCGATTTGGAATTTTCGCCGGGCAGCCAAGGATGCTGCATTCCCTGCTGAGGTCTGTAAGGGCGAGAACTATTTCGCCTGGTTGCAGTTTATACTTTTGGGGCGCAGGTTCATGTTCGGCATTGTAATACTTTAAACTGGAACCATCAAAGCCGCCGCCGATTTTAAAATTGGCTGGGGTCAAGAGTATAGAACCTGTGGGGACATCGGAAAACAGGCTGCTGCTAAAGATCATCCCATGGGTGACCTGGATCAGGTCACCCAACCGGGTTTCTTGCCACTGTGTTTTTGAATTCTTTATGTTTTTCATGGTTTATTCTTCCAAAAGTTTAATGTTCTTCAATCCTTCCAGGATGATCCGATCAATCTCAGCCCCTCTTTCTATAAGGAGTGTGATATCTCCGGCGAGTTGATTTATTTTTTGTTTGAATTGTTCGGGATTGTTTTCTTTATCCAGGGCGTTTTCGATACCTACATAACGAGAAGGGGTCATTAGATGATCCTGGGCGACGATGTTACTCAATTGTACGGATTTACAGAAACCGGGTATATCTTTATATTGGTTATCGCTGCCGCGCCAGCAGTGATATATGGCAGCGACGGTATTTATATCATCAGACGATAATTCCCGGTTATTTCGAGTTATCATGCGCCCCAGGGAGCGGGCGTCGATAAATAGTATCCTCGGCTCATGTTTCTTTCCCTGTTTTTTGCCGGTGGCCAGGAACCATATGCATGCCGGGATGCCGGTATTGTAAAACAACCGGTCCGGCAGACTGACGATGCATTCGATAACTCCCCTCTCTATCATTTTTATCCGTACCTGTTCTTCGCTCTTATT
This sequence comes from Acidobacteriota bacterium, assembly GCA_030837085.1. Classification (GTDB taxonomy): domain Bacteria; phylum Acidobacteriota; class Aminicenantia; order UBA2199; family UBA2199; genus JAKAGC01. The sequence continues at coordinate 2,072 of JAUPLE010000003.1, forward strand.
TTGCGTGGTAAGCGAACCGTTGGCAAGAACGACGCCAGCGATTCCGCCGGGCGCAAGGTGATACAAGATATGCTGAAGCCAGGCATAATTGGCGTTTCCTTTAGGGGGGACGCCGAATTTCCAGCGCTGATCGGCGGTCAATAGGTGCCCGTTCCAGTCGCTGTCGTTAAAAGGGGGATTGGCCAGGATATAATGGGCTTTGAGTTTTGGGTGGGCGTCGTTTAAAAAGCTGCCCTGGTTATTCCATTTGATATTGGAAGCATCCATGCCGCGGATGGCCAGGTTCATCCGGCAGAGACGGTGAGCGTAAGCATTGGACTCCTGGCCGTAGAGAAAAAGATCGGTCAACTGCCCCTGGTGAGCGAGGGTAAAACGTTCGCTTTGAACGAACATACTCCCTGATCCGCAGCAAGGATCATAGACTATGCCTTTGAACGGTCTCAACATTTCTACCAGCAGTTTGACGATACTGGGAGGAGTATAGAATTGGCCGCTTTTTTTCCCCTCGGCGATGGCAAAACACCTCAAAAAATGTTCATAGACTTTTCCCAGGAGGTCGGTATTATCCAGACCACTTTGGGGAATGGCAATAGAGTCTATCAGATCGATAAGCTGGCCGAGATTTGTCGGGTCCAGGTGGGGACGGAAGTATTCCCTGGGAAATATTCCCTGGAGCGGCGGGTTATTTTTTTCTATTCCTGCCATGGCTTTATTGATGATTTCCGCGATATTGAGTTTTCCGATACAGTCTTTTAAATGGGGCCAACCGGACTTTCCAGGAACAATGAAATGGGATGTGGAAACATATTTTAAGAAGATTAAACCAAGGACGATATGTTTATAATCCCCGGCGTCCAGGTTTTTACGCAATTTGTCCGCGGCCTGCCACAGTGTATGTTCTAGGCTTTTTTCCATGTTAAATTCTTCTATGTACACATTTGGCAATCTTATTGATTATAAGCAATTTTCCCTTGATTTAGTTTTAACCACTCTTCGAGACTTTGCCTGTTTTGTTCGGCGATTTCTTCTTGCTTTTTTATCCTGGCGTGTTCCTGGATTAGTAATCGTTTTAAGAGAAAATAGGCAATGGCTGTGAGTATCACAATATAGAGCAGGAAGATGCCCACGCCCTGGTAGATTGTCCCGGGGATATTGCTTTGTGTATAGTATAGGGGTTCGTTATCTTTGTAATAGGTTTTTCCCGCCTTCTCGTCGGAGAAATAGGCATTATCGATGACGGCTTTTAGATAACGGCGGTTTTTATCGCGCAGGTATGTGTTGAACTCCAGGCTGTTCTTTCCCCCGTAACCCGCAATTTCGTAAAACATTTGACCGAAAAAGGTAAAGGGGGAGAATATGTTATAGCGACTGGCCGTGGTGTAATAGTCTTTTTGGGCATCGATCATTTGGGTCTCCAGCGCTTCGACCCGCGTGTAATCATTATTTAAGTAGTTCAAAACGATATCTTGAACTTGTTTGGTTTTGATATCTCCATGGCCGAATTTTTCTCCCAGGTCGTAGAGTTTCCCGTACATATTGAAAAAGAGTTTTGTTTGTTCGATAGTGCCTTTAAAAATGACATTTTCCATTTTATCCCGGCTGTCATTACAGATGGAAGTTATATACACTATGCTAATTCCTATCAGTATGATTGGAATGAAGATAATAGTTGCGCCCTTCCAGGTCATATCATTTAAATAAGGGCCGACCAGGGCGCATATGACGCCGATAGAGAAGGCCAGGCAGTGGATAATGATGAATAAGAGGTAGATATGGAGGATGCCGGAATCGATGGGGAGTGTCAGGCCGTGGTTATGACAGAGGCTGAGAGCAATAATCATGATAATGGCGTCCAGGATGAGAATGGCAAGGAAGGAGGCGGTAATTTTTGAAATAAAAATCTTTTTTGCACCAGCGTCGATGAAAGGCCGCGGATTTTCCTTGAGAAAGAAAAGCATAAAGCCGCA
>JAUPLE010000998.1 GCA_030837085.1 Acidobacteriota bacterium
CGTCAACGGTATTTGTTCCAGCCGCATAAAATATGAAGGAACCATATAGTCCGGCATTTCAGCGGCCAGGAATTTTCTCACTTCAGAAATATCCATTTCCTCCCGGGAAACAAAATACACGCACAGGGAATCACCTTCATCCCCTATGTCCGCGCCGACGCTGCTTGACGCCGCCACCGCATCGCCAATACCGGTAAAACGAAGTAAATGATTTTCAATCTCTTCCGGCTCTATCCGCATCCCCCGGATTTTGATTTGCCGGTCCAGCCTGCCCAATAATTCGAGATTACCATCAGCGGATATCCTGCCGGAATCGCCTGTTTTATATAAAATATCCCCTACGTCCCGGCTAAAAGGATTCGCACGAAACCGTTGATGGGTGGATTCGGGATCATTGCAATAACCCAATGTACTGTAAGGCGTCCTAATATAAATTTCACCGGCCACTTCCCCGGCGCAAGCGTTCATATTTTCATCGAAAATAATAACCTGGGCGCCTTTGATGGGTTTCCCGGCAGGGATTCGTTCTGCTTCCGCATCCTGGGGCCGGATGAAATAACAGGTTTTAATCATGGTGGTCTCGGTGGGTCCGTAAAAATTTACTAATCGAATGCGCTCGCCGAAAACCCGGAACCAGTTTCTCAATTGCCCCGGTTTGATATGTTCCCCGGACATGGCGATATATGTTAAATGTTTAAAATTTCCCGGCCCCATGCCGGATACATCGATTAAACGGAAAATACCGGGCGTACAGTGGACCAGGTTCACGCGGCCGCGGTCGAGCCAGCGAATGAGTGCGCCGCCGTTCATGACTATTTCAGAAGTGTTTGGAATGCATACACAGCCACCGGCGCACAGAGGTGTAAATACATCTCTTAAAAAAGCATCGAAACCAGGGTTAGTTAATTGGCTGACCCGCGTGTTCTCATTAACGCCAAAAATCTCAATTTCCCAGCGGATGAAATGCAGTAGACTTTCGTTTTTCCCAATAATGGCCCTGGGCGCGCCCGTGGAACCGGAAGTGAAATAGACATAAACCGGGTCGCAAGGATTATATTCCATCCCGGCGGTTTCTTCCATTAACCCCGTCCGGGCGCCGGTTGGCCCCGGGGACTTTGGAAACAACGGAAAATCTTCGGTCAATACCAAAGATGTACCTGTCAGCCGGAGCATCCGTTCTACCCGTTTTGCCGGGAGTGAAGTTTCCAGGGGAACAAATACACAACCGGCAGACAATATCCCAATCACGGCGGCGATGAAATCGATCCGGTCATCTATGGAAATCCCGATGAATTGTCCTTTTTCAATTTTGTTGCCGTTGATCCACCGATAGACACGCAGCGCTTTTTTCTCCAGTTCGGAATAAGTGATAGTCTTATCTCCGTATTCAATAGCCGCCACGTCGTGGTGCGCTTTGAAACTTGTAAATAGTGTGTGTTGAAAATAGTTCTCGTGCATTACTTTTCCATAGTCAAAAGTTTTTGTGGGGTCCAGGGGCGGTTTTTTCAAAAAGAGCCCCTGGCCTCCGGCGGCCAACTTTTTGAAAAAAGTTGGACAAAAACTTTTGTTTATTTATTCTCTTAAATTCATTTCCAATTGAGATAATACCCCCTCCTTCTCCTGGGGAGATGTCAGAGATATTTCGGAAATCTTTATTAACGGATCCTGGACCACCTGGGATACAATTTTCTTAAACCAACCGGCAAACCTCTCTATTTTTTCTTTTTTAAATAACGAAGTACTATACCGGAAATTAAACGAGAGCCTGGGCCCTCTATCCACTACAATCAACGTCAAATCGAATTTGGCGGCAATGCGTTCATAATAATGAAATTCCGCTGCCTCTTCCTCAGTCGCTTTCGGCGACGGTTCCACCGTATGAAACGTAAACATGACATCGAATAACGGGTTGCGGTTGGGTTCCCTGCCGGAAATTGTCTTTTCCACCAGGAGTTCGAAAGGATAACCACGATTTTCAAAAGCCTGGAGGAACCGCTCTTTCACTTCCTGCAAAAAGACAGAAAATGTCGTTCCTCCTCCAGGGTAATTTCTCAATGCCAGGGTATCGATGAACATGCCGATAACCGGTTGCAGTTCCGGGAAGGGACGATCCGACACGGGAGTACCGATGATAATATCATCCTGCCCGCAAACCCTGGCCAGGAATACATTAAATAAAGCCAGCAAGATCATGTACAAAGTCGCGTCGTAACCCGCGGCCATTTCTTTTAACGCCGTAACTTCTTCCGCATTCATATGAAACCCCACGGCGCTGCCTTCATAATCAGGGTTTACCGGTCTGGGGTAATCCATGGGCATGTTCAAACGGGGAATCCTCCCGGAAAACTCTTTCAACCAGAATTGTTCTTGCAGTTCCAGGGCGGCAGCTTGCTGGGGGCTGTTTCGCCACACCGCATAGTCTTTATATTGAAGCTCCAGCGCCGGCAATACTTGGCCCCGCAGCATGACGGCAAAATCCCGGACCAGTATTTCATGGGAAATATCATCGGATATAATGTGATGCATATCCATCATTAAATTATATTTTCCCTCTTCTGATTTCATCAAACCTACCCGCAGCAACGGCGCACAGGAAAGATCGAAAGGCCGGATAAAAGACCAGGGAGTTTTTGTTTCTTCTTCGTGTGTCTTCGCGCTCTTCGCGGCTAAATCATAATATTCAATCGCAAAATCCACATTATCATGGACCCGCTGCACCGGTTCCTCACCCACGGTTAAAAACGACGTCCGGAAACTCTCATGCCGCCGGATTAACTGCTTGATGATTTTCTCCAATTCATCTTTATCTATCTTCTCCATTTTCACCGGCGCCGTCTGCGGCATATTATAGGCTGTACTCGTCTTGTCCATTTGCCAGAGCACATACAACCGTTTCTGCGCCGGTGAAAGAGGGTAATATTCCCTGCCTTCCGCCGGTTCTATACCGCAATACGGCCCGGAAGCCAGTTTTTCAATGCAAGCGGCCAAGCCACGAATAGTACGTTTGTTAAACAATTCCACCAGGGGAATTTTTACGTTGAATTCTGCCTGGAGATCATCGATCATCTGTATTCCTTTTAATGAATGCCCACCCAGCATAAAAAAATCATCATCAATACCGATTTCCTCCCGGCCCAATAATTCTTGCCATATTAATCTTATTTTCTTTTCAATTGCATTCCGCGGCTCCGCAAATTCCACGCCTGGGGTTATGACCGGTTCCGGTAAAGCAGCCCTATCGATTTTCCCATTGGCGGTTAAAGGAATTTTCTCGATAACCATAAAAGAGGTAGGAATCATATAACCGGGTAAAGTCCGCGCCAGGTGCTCTTTTAATTCCTCAGCCAAAGCGGGAGATTGGGCAAAGCTTTTTGAACAAACCACATAAGCGCAAAGAAACGTGTCTTCGCTGGCGCCGCCGCAAACACCCACGACTGCTTCTTTTATTTGACTGTGCAGGTTTAAGCGGTTCTCGATCTCTCCCAATTCGATGCGGAAACCCCTGATCTTAACCTGCCGGTCGATGCGGCCCAGGAACTCAATGTTTCCGTCTGACAACCACCGCGCCAGGTCACCGGTTTTGTAAACCCTCCGGGGGCCAGAAACCTTTTTGAAAAAAGGTTTCTGAACTTCCAAAAACTTTTGATTAGTTACTTCTGTTTTATTTAAATATCCCCTGGCCACCCCTACCCCAGCAATACACAACTCCCCGGGTATTCCTACCGGCTGCATCTCTCCGCCCTTGTCTAAAATATATATTTCATAATTGGCAATAGGCTTACCAATAGGAATATTCTCCCCTTTGTCCCCCGGCTTATAACGATAATAAGCGGCGCATATAGTCGCTTCAGTGGGACCGTAAGTATTATATACCCGGCCGATACCTGCTAACCGGTCTACATAACCCGGTTTCAAAACATCCCCGCCACTAATAAACGTCATACCGCGCCCACTTAATCGCACAGAAATCTCCGCAGCCCTTTTATTAAACTCTTTCAATAACAAAGGCGTGGTATCCACTATTGTCACCCCATACCGCGAAATCAATTCCACCAATCGCCGAATATCTCCCATCTCTTCCGGGGACGGTATCACAATTTTTCCTCCCCTTAACAGCAGCGGATAAACTTCCTCCGCAAACAAATCAAACGTATAAGAAGCCAATTGCAGCACACAATCCTGGTCGCTAATCCCAAACTCCCGGTAAAATGCATATACATTGGCCACTACATTGCCATGTTCCACCATAACTCCCTTGGGCCTCCCCGTGGAACCGGAGGTGTAGATGACGTAAGCAAGGTGATTTGAATGATGAATGATGAATGATGAATGATGAAGCCCGCGGTGCGGGCGCCCTACTAATAATTTACAATTAACAATTAACAATTGACAATTAATAATTATCTCTTTCTCATTTAAATCCCTGGCAATCACCAAAACCCGCGAATGACTATCTCTTAATATATAATCAATCCTATCTTTCGGATATTCCGGGTCGATGGGCATATAAGCGCCCCCGGATTTTAATACCCCTAAAATGACAATAATCATTTCAATGGAACGTTCTATCATTATAGCAACAATATTGTCTGCCAGGACGCCTTTTTCAATTAATAAACAGGCAAGGCGATTAGATTGCATATCCAATTGACGGTAAGAAAGACTGATGGGGCAGACACACAGGTCTGCCCCTACAAGAACAATATGATCCGGCGACTTTTCTACCTGTTCTTCGAATAACCGGTGCAGGGTTTTCCCCGCCGGGTAATCCATCTCTGTATCGTTGAAATCCTCCAATATTGTTTTTCGTTCCCCAGGGGTGAGCATATCGACTTCGCCCAATTCCAGGTCCACATTGAAAATAAATATCTCCAACAACCGGCAAAATCGGCGACCTACCCATTCCATTGTTTCGCGGCGAAAGAATTGGGCATTATATTGCAAAACACCTTCCAGCACCGGCTCAATCCTCTGGAAATCAAAGGTAACGTTATGGTTGGTATGGGCAATATACCGCGAGTCATGAATGTTTCGCAGCAAAACCGCAACATCAAACAACGGGCATTCGGAGAGCGAAGCCGGCAGGTTCAAAAGCCCGGGCATAGGCAACAACAAGACGGGAAAATTCTGATGCGCCGCGGCATCGGCAATCGTCTGCCGCACTTCCCTCAGCAATTCTTTAAAGGTTTGCCTGGCGTCCAACCGATTTCTCAATAACAGGACTGTATTAATGAATTCCGCTTCCACCTGCTGCCGGTATATGGGGGCGGCAGTGATAATATCGTTTTCTCCCGTATATTTATAAAGCAGCGCCGCCGCGCCGGCGTTTAATACCATATTCAATTTCACATCACTATCATTACTCAATTCCAGCAAGCGCGCAGCAACCACCGGTGCAAATTGCAATAAAACTTCTTCCATGCGGCGCGGACCTTTTTCGTTGGGAAAATCATAAGGGAAACTACTCTTAACCGGGTGGGCCATTTGCGCCAACCAATAAGCGCGTTCCACCGTGTCCTGGCTGGCTGCTACCGCCAACCGGTCTACGTCAGCAGTACCATTCATGCTATTCTCCAATTAAAATTTAAAATCATTTTCGTCATCCTGGAAAGCATCGGAAACCGCCGGTGCTAACTCCGTACTAATAAAAATATCCTTTAATAAAACCTGGGGCGATGCGGTGACCGACGCGGCGATATCCTTGAAATACCCGGCAAACCGCTCCATGGTCTTCGATTTAAACAATGCCGTGCAGTATTCGAAAAGAAACACAAAGGTTTCGCCATTATCCGCACCTGTAAAAGTAATATCAAACCGAGCTTGCACACCTTTTCGTTTATAAGGTCTGAATTGGAGTGCGTCGGGATTCTTCTCGATTGGCGATTTCTGAGCAGCGGAAACAAGTGTATAGGGAGTAAAACCGAACATCACATCGAAAAGAGGACGCCGATCTTTCTCTCGTACTTTCATGACTTTCTGCACCAATTCTTCGAATTGATAATCCTGGTGGTCGAAGGCCGCCAGGGTATTCTCTTTGACTTCCGTTAAAAACTGTTTAAAGGTTAGTTGTCCCCGGGGGAAATTACGCAGGGCCAACGTATTGAGAAAAATACCAATGACCCGTTCCAGGTCCGGGTGGTTGCGGCCGGCCACGGCTGTCCCAATTACAATATCTTCCTGCCCACTCAACTTATACAGCAAAACATTAAAAAGAGCCAGGATGACCATAAACAAAGTGGCCCCTTCTTCGGCGGCCATTTCCCGCAACTTTTGCGCGTCCGAGGCAACCATTTCAAAAGTCATGGTGCTTCCTTCCGGCGAGCGAATTCCAGTGCGAGGATAATCCAGGGGTATTTGCACCGCCGGGATATCCCCTGCGAACCGGTTCAACCAGAAAGTTTCCTGCTTCCGCATTTCTTCTTGCATTGCCGGGCTATTCTGCCATTGGGAAAAATCTTTGTATTGCATCTGCAAAGGATATAACGCTTCTCCCCGGTATAGGGCCATGAACTCTTCCACTAACAACCGGTGCGCCAGGCCGTCCGCAATGATATGCGGCATATCCACCATGAGGATGTGATGGTATTCCTCCATTTTTAACAATCCTACGCGGAGTAATGGAACCCTTGATAAATCAAAAGGGCGTATGAAGTGATGAATGATTACTGATGTATAACGATTTTTCTCTTCTGCGTATTCCTTTGCTTTTAAAGAGTTCTCCTCCGGGGCTTTTGCGCTAATATTATAATATTCGATTTCAAATGCCGCTTTCTCATGAATCCTCTGCACCGGGTTGCCGGCGATGATTTGAAAAGAAGTGCGTAAACTCTCATGCCGCCGAATGAGTTCCCGGAAGGTATTTTCTATTCGTTCCCAATCTAACCACCCTTCCAGTATAACGCGGGTGGTCATGTTGTAAACAGTGCTTTGGGGGTCCAATCGATACACGATATACAACCGTTTCTGGGCGGAAGATAGATCATAATACTCCCTGGTCTCCGCTGGCGGAATAGTAAGCAACCGGTTCCCGGCAGCGCCGCGGATAAGCCTGGCCAATCCACGGATAGTGGGGTTCCTGAAAACTTCAGTCATCCCAATCTTAACGCTAAATTCCCGGTGAATCTTCATGGTCATGTTAATGACCCGCAGGGAATGGCCGCCCAATTGAAAAAAATTACTATCGATACCAATTCGTTTTCTATCGGTTTCCAGTATTTCCGACCAAATATTGAGCAGGTTCTTTTCAACTTTGTCGCGGGGTACGTTGTACTCCCCAATGCCTGCACCCAGTTCCGGGGAAGGCAGCGCGTTCCGGTCTATTTTCCCGCTGGGTGTTAAAGGTACTCGCTCTAAGAAAACAAAATGATTCGGAATCATATACGCGGGCAACCATCGGGCAAGATGATCCTTGAGTTCCGGGACAGGAACTTCTTGCCGGGCTTTTACATAGGCGCACAGTTGCTGGCTGCCGGAACGCCCCGACAAAACAACAACAGCTTCTTCAATGGCATAATGTTTCAGCAGCAGGGCCTCGATCTCTCCCAATTCGATGCGAAAGCCCCTGATTTTAACCTGCTGATCGATGCGACCCAGGAACTCGATGCTGCCGTCTGACAACCTTCGCGCCAGATCGCCGGTTTTGTAGGCGACAAGGGGGGGCTTTTGAAAAAGCCCCCCCTTGACCCCCGCAAAACTTTTGATAATTCTTTGTGCGGATAATCCAGGATTGTTAAGATACCCTCTGGTGACACCGACTCCACCAACACACAATTCACCCGGCACGCCCAGCGGTTGTATGCCGCCACCAGAAGCTAAGATATATACGTGCGTGTTGGCCAGGGGCATACCGATATTTATTCCCCTGTCCCCTTTCTCTACACACCGGCACATCGACCAAACCGTAGTCTCAGTGGGACCATAAAGATTATACAACTTCCCTTTGATAAACGTTTGCACTTTTTGCAGCAAATAGTCCGGAAATAATTCACCTCCTACCAATAAATAATGCAGCCGTTCCAAACATCGAACACTCTCACCGTAATCCATAAACAACTGCAAGCGCGAAGGCGTAAGCTGAAGATGCGTAATGTTTTCTCTCTCCATAACCGCTGCAAACGCAAGCGGGTCTGTCTGCTGATCCGGGGTTCCAATCACCACCCTGCTTCCCACAGTCAACGGCAAAAGCGTTTCCAATACAAAAATATCAAACGAAATCGTGGTCAAAGATAAAATACTGTCCGCTGACGTGAAAGGAATAACACGACTAATACCCGTTATAAAATTTGCCACTGCCCGGTTCTCAATCATAACTCCCTTGGGCCGGCCCGTGGAACCGGATGTGTAGATGACGTAAGCAAGGTGATTTGAATGATGAATGATGAATGATGAATGATGAAGCCCGCGGTGTGGGCGCCCAATTAACAATTTACAATTAACAATTAACAATTGACAATTAATAATTATCTCTTTCTCATCTAAATCCCTGGCAATCACCAAAACTCGCGAATGACTATCTCTCAACATATAATCAATTCGATATTGCGGGTACTGCGGGTCAATGGGCAAATACGCGCCGCCGGATTTTAATACCCCTAAAAGGGCAATAATCATTTCAACGGAACGTTCTATCATTATCCCCACAATACTGTCCGCCAGCACACCTTTTTCCATTAACAACCCTGCCAGCCGGTTGGATTGCTCATTCAATTGGCGGTAGGTCAGACAGACTGGGCAGACACGCAGGTCTGCCCCTACAAGGGCAATCCCGTCCGGCGTCCTCTCCACCTGCCCCGCGAACAATTGGTGGATGGTTTTTTCTGCCGGGTATTCAACGGCGGTTCGATTGAAATCATACAGCACCTGTATTTTCTCATCCTCGGGCAGCATGTCGATATCGGCGATCCTCTGCCGCGGATTCACTGAAACCGATTTAATGATTTCTTTGAAATAAACAATAAACCTCCGGATAGTGGTTTCTTCGAAAAGCGAGATGCTGTAATTAAGCGACCATTTTATGATGTCGCCGCTCTCATAACACTGCAAAAAAAGATCGAAATTGGCCGGTGAATAATCGAAAGGCCGTGGTTTCACTATTAAACCGGGGATTTCTATTCCTGGGCGGTCTATATTTTGCACCGCCAGCATGACATCGAACAGGGGACTTCGGCCCGCGTCCCTGGTTACTCCCACTTTCTCCACCAGTTCCTCGAAAGGATACTCTTGATTTTCAAAAGCCGCCAGGGTTCGTTCCCTGATTTCCTCCAGGAAGACGTCGAAATTCTTTTCCGGGGCCGGGAAATGACGCATCGCCAATGTGCCCACGAACATACCGATAGTGGCTTGCAGGTCCGGCCGGCTGCGACCGGCAATGGGGGTTCCGATAACAATATCTTCAGTTCCGCTTAACTTTGCCAACAACACGTTGAACAATGCCAGCGCTGCCATATAAAGTGTAACAGCAGCGCCGGTACTGACCGGGGAACAAATTGATTTTAAAGCCTGTGTCTCAACCGGGCTGAATTCAAAGGAAATGGTTTTTCCCCGGTAATTCTGCGCCGGGGGCCTGGGGAAATCATAAGGCAATTCCAACGGCGGGATTTCACCATGGAACCGGTGGACCCAGAAAGTTTCCATATCTCTCCATGCATTTTCCTTGTTCTCCCGCTGTTGGTGCTGCCACCAGGCGTAATCCTTGTACTGCACCCGCGGCGGCGGCAGACTTTTTCCAGCGTAAAGAGCCCACAACTCCTTCATGAATATCCCCTGTGAAATGCCATCGGAAACGATATGATGCGTATCTATCATCAACACGTATTGTTCTTCCGCTTCTTTTATGACTCTTACCCTCAATAATGGCGCTTTCGACAGGTCGAAAGCACGAATAAACCTTAATAGGCTCCCCCCGCCGGGGGGCCGTGTTTGTCCGTGTTCGTCCGTGGCTGAATCATAACTTTCGATGTTAAATTCCACATTATCATGGATTTCCTGTACCGGTTGGTCATCTATAATATGAAACGATGTTCTAAGACTCTCATGGCGTTGGATCATTTGTTTTAAAGCGGATTCTAATTTCTGCACATCCAAGTTTCCCGTCACGGTCAAGACCCTGGGCATATTATAAACAGCTCCCATACGGTCCAGGATGTAGATCCGCCGCTGGGCCGGGGAAAGTGGATAATTAGGCCTGACCGGGGCAGGTTCAATACCGGGCCATCGCTCGCGATCCGCGCCCCGGATATGTTCCGCCAATCCCCGTATAGTGGGACTTGAAAATACCTGGGTCAGGAGAACCCGCACCTGGAGTTCCCGGTGAATCCTGGAAACCAACGCCGCGACCTTTAATGAATGCCCACCAGCTTTGAAGAAATCCGTATCAATGCCGACAGCGGTTTTATCATTACCCGGATTAAGCACCGTAGTCCAGATTTCTGCCAGTATTTTTTCCAGGGAGTCGCGGGGTGCTGTATATTCGCCAACTGCGATCGCTAACGACGCAGGCGAGGGCAACGCTTTTCTATCAATTTTCCCGGAGGAATTTACGGGAATTTTTTCCAGTAAAACAAAATGCGTGGGTATCATATACTCCGGCAGCACGATTGCCAGGAACTCACTTAGCTTGGCGGTAATTTCCGCACCGAAATCGTCGCCCCCAGTATTCCGCAATACGATATATGCGCAAATTTTCTTTTCTCCGACAGCATCTTCCCGTACTATTACCACGGCTTCTTGAACTGCTTCATGCATCTCCAACCGGCGCCGGATTTCCTCCAACTCGATACGAAAACCGCGGATCTTGACCTGTTGATCGATCCGACCCAGGAACTCGATATTACCACCGGCTAACCACCGCGCCAGATCACCGGTTTTATAGGCGACAAGGGGGGGCTTTTGAAAAAGCCCCCCCTTGACCCCCGCAAAACTTTTGATAAATTTTTCTGCGGATAATTCCGGATTGTTCAGATAACCCCGCGCCAGGCTGTCCCCAACAATACATAACTCCCCGGGCACTCCTACCGGCTGCAAATGGAAATTATCTTTGCTTAAAATGTAAATTTGATTATTGGCAATGGGCGCCCCAATTGAGATATTTGCACTCGATTCTTCAACCCGATATGCAGTTGCCACCACTGCATTTTCCGTTGGCCCATAGTTATTGTACAGTCGATAATTTCTCTTAATAAAATGGTGCAACTTATCGCCGCCGGTCAACAATACCCGCAGCGAATAATTATCAATCGCCATGAACTGCTCACACAACGGCGTGGGCAAAAAAGCAATGGTTACCTGGTGCTTCTCGAAATAATTATTCAACTCTTCCACATCCGGCAACATGTCATTGGGAATGACACTCAATACCGCTCCCTTTACCAGGTACGGAAACACCTCCCATACCGAAGCATCGAAACTAAAACTCGCATACTGAACAGCCCTATCCCTCTCCGTGATATCATAATAACCATGGTGCCACCAACACAAATTCACCAACGCCCGATGCTCCACGATGACGCCCCTGGGTTTCCCGGTAGTGCCGGAGGTATAAATCACATAAGCCGGACTACAAGCACCCTCCCCCGATTTAACTACAGGCATTTTATTCCCGTATTCCCTTAACGCCCTCATATCATCCTGGTACTTATACCGCACATAAAATCCCCGCCTCCTCTTACCTCCCAGCTTATCGATAGTCAGCAGCGCATCATAACGGAATTTTGTCAATTCATTCTCAATCGCATATATCTTTCGACTGAATTCTATTTTGCCGATCTCCGGGATATCCCATTGCAAATCCTCGAAAAAATCCCTGGAAATAAACAACTCCGCCGACCAATCGGTCTTTGTCCTGGGATTCGCACTACTTCCGCTGCTTTTTTTAAATTCCTGCATTTCCCGGATCAATGAATGTTTCAACTGCTGGTCCATAATATCGCCGATGAACAGGTAACCAGAGGGGCTGATTTTAGCAATGACTTTTCTCAACACCTGACGCAGGTAATTGTGGCCGTGGAAACACTGGATCACACTGTTAATAATTACCAGGTCGAAATTCCCTTCCTCCGACCAATCGATCTCATGGGCCGCCATACATTCCAACCGGATATTCTTACAGCCCTCATCTTTCACGCGCTGCTTGTTTTTTTCAATAATCACAGGCGAAAGGTCTGTGCCGTAATAAAAGCCCACCCGCGGGGCAATGCGGAACATGGTAATACCCGTAGCGCAGCCGATTTCCAATACCCGCATTTTTTCGTGCAGCAGCGGTTCCAGTTTCCGCAAAACATTTTCGCCGTATTCCACCATTTCTGCCGGCGGGATTGGTTCGCCAGTATAGCTGCTGAGCCAACCGCCGCCCGTAATCTCGTCAATTGCTGTTTCGCCCACGTATTCCCACAACTTCGTATCCATTAATTCGTTCTGTTCAACTTCAGGCTCTGCGTGGATATCTTCGCTGTCCACACACAAAATAGTTTGCAGTGAACAACATTCCCACTGCAAACGGTTTAACAAGCGAATGTATTTTTTTTGCGAAATAATCGTACGAACAGCCCCATCGTTGATAATGGTTTTAATACGCTCTTCCGGCAGAGACGATTCCAGGGGAATATAAGCGCTGGCGGATTTCAATACTCCCAACATAGCCATCACCCGGTCGATCGAACGGTCTAAAAGGATAGCGACGCATTCCCCGGGGGTCATTACGATCTCGCTGTATAAATAATTGGCCAATTGGTTGGATTCTTCTTGCAATTGGAGGAAAGTTAAGTTGATCGGTCTGACATGTCCGACAGGTTTGACAGGTCGGAAAGATTCACCGAAAAGCGCAATATGATCCGGCGTCTTTTGCACCTGCTCCGCGAATAGCTGGTGAATCGTCTTTTCCGCCGGATATTCGGCGGCAGTGCTATTAAAATCCTCCACCAATTGCCGCTTTTCTTCCGCGCTCAACAATTCTATCATATCCAGGGGTATACCTGGGGTTTCGCACACCTGGTTGAGAACCCGGACAAAATACCCGGCCATTCGTTCCATGGTTTCACGTTTAAACAGCGCCGTACAATATTCCAGGGAAAAATGAATCACTTCTCCTTTCTCCTGGGCAAAGAGCGTGAGATCGAATTTCGAATTCTTTTTCTCCAGTGGGTAAGGCGTCAGTACAGCGCCTTCCAGTGTAAGTTCCCCCGGTTGGAAGTTTTGCAGTACAAAAAGCACATCAAAGAGGGGATTATGGCCGGGATCGCGGGGAAGGCTCAACCGCTCTACCAACGCCTCGAATTGCACATCCTGGTTATCAAAGGCTTTTATATTGTTACCTCTCACCTGGCCCAGGAATTCGTCGTACGTCATTTCCCCATGGGGAAAATAGCGAATGGCCAGGGTATTGACAAACATACCGATAATATTTTCCAGGCCGGCGTGCTTCCGGCCCATGACGCCGGCGCCGATTACCATATCTTCTTGACCGGTGTATTTATACAACAACAGGATAAAAGCAGCCAGGAGACCCATATAGGGCGTCACACCTTTTGCGCGAATCAATTGCCGGAACCGGTGCGTCTCCGCCGAAGATAACGAAAACCGGCAATGGTCCCCTGCGAAACTGAGACGCCCAGGCCGTGGAAAATCAGCGGGTAATTCCAAACGCGGTAGGTCATCGACATCAGGATAGAGATTTAACCAATAGTTTTCCTGTTCATTAATTTTACCGCTCTCCATGAGCCGGTTCTGCCATTGGCTAAAATCCCGATACCGTACGCCAGGCAAAGGTAGCCGACCAACCTCTACCCCCGGATCGCCGCTGTTATACAATCGTGAAAACTCCTGGAAAAATACTCCCGTGGAGGTCCCATCCCCGATAATATGATGCATGTCAAAAATCAACAGCGCCTCTTCCGCTGAAATGGAACTCACCCCAACCCGGAAAAGCGGCGCACAAGAAAGATCAAAAGGCTGAATAAAAGACCAGGGGGCTTTTTTTGAAAAAACCGCCCCCTCAACCCCCAAAAAAACGTTTGACTTATGGATTCGTTGAACCGGTTCGTCACCCATCAAATGAAACGAGGTTCTTAGACACTCATGGCGTTCAATCAGCAGCAGCGATACCTTTTCCAAGCGCTCGATATCCAGTTTCCCTTTGACGCTGAACGCAAAAGTTATATGGTAACTGGTGCCGATATTTTCCCAGCGGTCCAGGAAAAACAAACGTTTCTGGGCGGAAGAAAGGGGGTAATATTCTTTCTCTTCCACGGGCGGGATTTGTTCATCCCATGTCCCGGAGGTTTCCCGGATACGGTGGGCCAGTTCCCGGATAGTGGGAAATTGGAAAATATAAGTGAGGGGACATTTGATATGAAAGTTCTTTTCGATGCGACCGGCCAGGATCATGGCTTTTAACGAATCCCCGCCCATTTCGAAAAAGTTGTCGTCAATGCCTATTAACAGTGCCTGGGCGGCTTTACCAAACAATAGGCCGCGCCATATTTCCACCAGCGCCTTTTCCACCGGGCCCCGTGGGGCGGTATAAACGCCGCCGCTTTCCACCCGCGGGTCCGGCAGCGCCCGGCGGTCCACTTTACCCCCGGGGGTTACCGGCATCCGCACCATCTCTACAATATACCGGGGGATCATATAATGCGGCAACCGGTGCGCTATATATTCTTTTATGCACCGGGCATCGACTGTTCCCGCTTGTCGGGGCGTTATATAAGCGCAAAGGCTTTTTTCGCCGGATTTATCTTCCCTGGCCATGACCACAACCTCTTTTACCAACGGGTAACCCGCTAAACAACTTTCGATCTCCCCCAATTCGATGCGGAAGCCCCGTATCTTAACTTGTTGATCGCCCCTACCCAGGAACTGGATATTGCCGTCCGGCAACCACCGCACCAGGTCGCCGGTTTTGTAGAGAATATAGGTCTTATAGGACCTATCTTTAATAAATTTTTCCGCTGTTAATTCGGGCTGGTTTAAATAGCCGCGGGCCACACCGGCCCCGGCAATATACAATTCTCCCACAATCCCCCTGGGAACGATTCTTTCATGGTTGTCCAGGATATATACGTTTACGTTGTAAATCGGTTTACCCAGGCTTACCTGCCCCGCGGAACACTCCTGGGCCAACGCATCAATGGCGGTTTCTGTGGGACCATATTGATTAACCAATCGGTATCCTTTCCCAATAATCGCTTCTTTTGTTATTTCATCCAGTTTTTCGGCCCCTGAAATCACTGTATGCAAACTATCCAATTTATCCACATGACAAAGCAGTTCTTTTAAAATGACCGGCACAAAATTGATTATATTAACCCGGTGATAAATGATAAAATCCCGCAGCTTTTCCATATCCATACGTACTTCATTCGCCGCGATATAAAGGCCGGCGCCGCTGAGCAATGCCCCGAAAACCTGGTTCACACTGGCATCAAACGTGTAATCCGATAGCTGGATGATACGGGTATCGATTCCCACCCGGTGGAAATCGATAAACCAGGTAACCGTGTTTACCGCATTCCGGTGTTCTACCGCTGCCGCCTTGGGTTTCCCGGTGGTACCGGAGGTGTAGATGAGATAAGCGAGATGGCTGGAGTAGCTTGAATGATGAAGCCCGCGGCGCGGGCACCCTTTTAGAGTATTTAAATCCAATAAAATTTTTGCATTACTATCTTTCAGCATATAATCGATACGCTCTTGTGGGTATCCCGGGTCAATGGGCATATACGCGCCGCCGGATTTTAATATACCTAGAATGCCGATGATCATTTCAATGGAACGTTCGATCTTGATTGCCACAATCGTATCCGGTTGAACGCCTTTTTCTATTAATAACCCGGCTATTCGATCGGATTGCTCTTTCAATTGGCGGTAGGACATTTGTAAATACGTTTGTTTTTTTTGTAGAGACGTTGCGCGCAACGTCTCTACACCGCTGTTCTTCTCTTCTTCTTCTGCCCCTACAACGGCGAAACGGTCCGGCGTTTTTTCTACCTGTTCTTCAAACAATTGGTGAAGTGTTTTTTCCGCCGGGTATGGGGCGGCGGTGCGATTAAAATCTTCTACCAATTGTCGCTTCTCTTCTTCCTTCAACAGGTCCACGGCGGCCAGCACCATACCCGGTCTTTGAACCACCTGGTCCAGCACCCGGGTAAAATGCCCGGCCAACCGGGCTATGGTTTCTTTTTTAAACAAGGCCGTGCGGTAACTCAATACAAAAGAGATATTATCACCGTTATCCTCGGCCAGGAAGGTGAGATCGAATTTAGAATTCTTTTTTTCCAACGGGTAAGGTTCCACCAGGGCGTTTTCCAGTGTAAGTTTCCCCGCCTGGAGGTTTTCCCATATGAAAAGCACATCAAAGAGTGGGTTGTGGCCTGGATCGCGGGCAATGTTCAACCGTTCCGCCAGTGCTTCCAATTGCATGTCCCGGTTTTCAAAGGCTTTGATACAACTGTCTTTAACCTGGCTTAGGAATACGGTGTAGGGCATTTCCCCATGGGGAAAATGGCGGATGGCCAGGGTATCGACAAACATGCCGATGACATTTTCCAGTAGGGCGCGCCCCCGGCCCATTATGGCGGTACCCACCACTATATCCTTTTGACCGGTGTATTTGTACAACAACAGGATAAAAGCGGCCAGCAAACCCATGTACGGCGTCACGCCGCCGGTGCGGAGCGATTGCCGGAACCGGTCCGTCGCCCCCGGGGTTAAGGAAAACCGGTATTGATCCCCTTCAAAACTGAGACGGCCGGGCCGCGGGAAATCCGCCGGTAATTCCAAACGCGGTATATCCCCCGCATCCGGGTAAAGGTCCAACCAATATTCTTCCTGTTCCTTGATATCGGCCCCCCCGGGCCGGTTCCGCCATTGGGCAAAATCCCGGTACCGGGTCCCCGGTAAAGGTAACCGCGGCGCCTCCGATGCCGGGTCTCCGCTGTTATACAACCGCGAAAACTCTTCGAAAAATATCCCCATGGAAGCGCCGTCCCCGATAATATGATGCATATCGAATACCAACAGCGTCTCTTCCGCTGAAAGGGATATCACACCAACCCGCAACAGCGGCGCACATGAAAGGTCAAAAGATTTAATAATTGCCCCCGGCGGCCAAAAACCTTTTTGAAAAAAGGTTTCTGGACTTCCAAAAACTTTTGGATCATGAATTCGTTGGACCGGTTCATCGCCCAGCAAATGAAACGAAGTCCGAAGGGACTCGTGGCGTTCAATCAACAACAGCGTTACTTTTTTTAATCGTTCGATATCCGGCTTTCCTTTGATGCTGAAGGCGGAGGTCATATGGTAACTGGTGCCGATATTTTCCCAGCGGTCCAGGAAAAACAGGCCTTT
Source organism: Acidobacteriota bacterium (assembly GCA_030837085.1). GTDB lineage: Bacteria > Acidobacteriota > Aminicenantia > UBA2199 > UBA2199 > JAKAGC01. The sequence continues at coordinate 17,338 of JAUPLE010000998.1, forward strand.
CTGTGCGGAAGTGAGGGGGTAATATTCTTTCTCTTCCACGGGCGGGATTTGATCGTCCCATGTTCCCCCGCTTTCCCGGGTAAGGCGGGCCAGTTCCCGGATGGTGGGGTGATTGAAAATATACGCCAGGGAACATTTTACATGGAAATCTTTTTCGATGCGACCGGCCAGGATCATGGCTTTAAGCGAATGGCCGCCCAACTCGAAAAAATTATCGTCAATGCCTATTGACGGGGCCTGGGCGTCGTTGTCGGACAATAAACCGCGCCATATTTCCACCAGTGCCTCTTCCACCGGGCCCCGTGGGGCAGTATAAACGCCGCCGGTTTCCAGCCGCGGTCCCGGTAACCCCCGGCGGTCCACTTTTCCTGCCGGGGTCAACGGCAGCCGCCCTATCTCTACATAAAATTGGGGTACCATGTAGGGGGGCAAATAGTGCGCTAAATATTCTTTTAGACGCCGGGCATCGACCGTTCCCGCTTGCCGGGGTGTTATATAAGCGCAAAGGTTTTTTTCACCGGGTTTATCTTCCCTGGCCGTGACCGCAGCCTCTTTTACCGACGGATGCATCGCCAAACGGCTTTCAATCTCCCCCAATTCGATGCGGAAGCCCCTGATCTTAACCTGCGTATCGATTCGACCCAGGAACTCGATGTTGCCGTCATCCAACCACCGCGCCAGGTCGCCGGTACGATAAACCCTCCGGGGGCTAAAAACCTTTTTGAAAAAAGGTTTCTGGACTTCCAAAAACTTTTGATTAGTTAATTCCGGGTTATTCAGGTAGCCCCGGGCCACCCCTACCCCGGAAATACACAGTTCACCGGCTATTCCGATGGGCTGAAGCCCTAAATCTTTCCCCAGTATATAAACGCGGTGATTGGCAATGGGCTTTCCTATCAACGGGGGTTGTTTTTCGCCGGGTTTTACCGGTGTTTCAAACCATGTCGTCCAGACCGTATCTTCGGTTGGACCATATAAATTATACAGGCGGAACGGGTAATGCTTTCCCAGGTAGGCCGTGAGCCTATCCCCGGCGGTCCATAATACCTGGAGCAAACACCCTTGCACCGGCCACTCTTCTTCCAGCAGCCGGGTTACCATGGCGGTGGGTTGGAAAGAAGCGGTGATGCCATTCCGGATCAACCAGTTTTTCAGTGCCGCCGGATCGATGCGAACGGCATCCGGGACAATATGCAAAACACCGCCCCATGATAAACATGGCCACAGTTCAAAGGCCATGGCATCAAAACCCTGGTTGGACACCTGGCTTGTCCGCAGGACCGCGCCGGTATTATATATATTAAATACTTCCCGGTGAAAATATACAAGGTTGACAATCCCCCGGTGCTCCACCAAAACACCCTTGGGCCTCCCGGTGGTCCCGGAGGTGTAGATGAGATAAGCTAAAGAATTAAAATCCGAAATCCGAAACCCGAAATCCGAAAGCCCGTAGCGCGGGCACCCTTTTAGATGATTTGAATCATAAATAATGGATTCCAAAAGCACTTTCTCACCTTCCCACCTTCTCACCTTCTCACCTTCTTGATTGTTGGCGACAGCCAACAATTTCGCTCTGCTGTCTTTCAGCATATAATCGATCCGGTCCCGGGGTAATTGGGGATCGATGGGCAAATACGCGGCGTTTGATTTCAATATGCCGACGATGCCGATTATCATTTCCACTGAGCGTTCCGCCATAATACCCACAATCGTATCCGGTTGAACGCCTTTCTCTATTAACAAACGGGCCCACCGGCCGGATTGTTCATCCAATTGGCGATAGGTTATTTGTAGAGACGTTGAACCGGTAACGGCGATATGGTCCGGTGTTCGGTTTGCCTGTTCCGCGAATAATTGGTGAAGCGTACGGTCGCACCGGTACGGCGAATCCGTATCATTGAATTTAAACAAGAGTTCTTCTTTCTCCGCCGGCGACACCCATTGGAGTTCCGAAATTTTCTTCCCCGGGTTTTCCAGTGCATCATCCAGAATGTTGACCAGGCACCGGTGAAACCGCCCCATATCCCCCGCTGAAAACAACGCCCTTTGGTAATTCCATTCCAATTCCAGGGTGCCGTGGATATCTTTATTGTGGTGGTCTATATGAATGGACAGCGGGTTGGGTGCGCTGTCGAGGAAAAGGTGCCCCAACCGGAACGCATCCCCCGCCAGCCCGGGATGACCGATAAAATTAATATTCGCCAGATACCCGGCGTCTACCCCGGTTTTCTCTTTTATGTCAACGGCCAACCGGTCGAAGGGATACCGCTGACGGTTCATCACGATATCGTTGATTTGCTTGCCGGTTTCTTCCACAAAATGCCGGAACTCAAAATTATTATTTATTGTAAACCGCAGTGGAACCGTGCTGACAAACATACCCGTCATTTTTTCACGGGCTCCGGCGGCGCGGTTGTGATGGGCAATGACAATAACAAAATCTTCAACCCCGGCGGCCCTGGAAATAAAGATGGAAAAAGCCGATAACAACAATTTGTATACCGTGGTTTTGTTTTCCCGGCAATAATCGTGTACCCGGGTGCGCAGCCCATCGGGTAACGGCCGATGCCATTGGGCCCCCACGATATCCCCGAAACCGGTTTTCTCCCGCCACAACTTCACCTCCGGCGGTAAGGGCAATAGGGTCTTATACCAGGATTCCCTATCTTCTTGCATCCGCGTTGATCTTAAATAGTCGCCCTCGTCATCGAGATATTGGCGGTAGGATGGGTAGGGTTGATTATCAACCGCTTTCCCGGCTTTCAAATCTTCATAAAATTGATGGATTTCGGCCGCCAATAAAAAAACCGTCCGGCCGTCGGCAACTAGATGATGGAGTTTCATTAAATAACCCGATTCATCTTCATTATATTTCACCAACGCAAAATAAAACAGGTCGCAGTTAAGCACGGGAAACGGCTGTTTCGCGGTCATATCCAACCACTCCGCCAACCGGGCCCCGCTGTCCGGGCCGGAAAACGCCACCACCTCCGGGCAATATTTTTCATGGGGTGAAAAATACTGCAACGGCTCCGCCCCATATTCCAATTCCACCATCCGCGACCGCAGCCCTTCATTTTTTTCCAGGACTTTGTTAATAGCTTGTTCCAACAACTCTTTATCCAACTCTTCCCTGTATTTTACAGTGTAGGTGATATTGTTGCAGCCGGTTCCGGGATACTTTTTTTCAGTATAATATATTCGCTTCTGCGCATGACTTAACGGGTAACGTTTAAAATTCAAATTCAAATTCATCTTCATCATCCTCGAACCGGTTGACACCCGGTGGGACCTGGCGTATAATATAATATACGCTAGGTCCCGGTTTTACATTGGTTGAAACGACAAAACAAATACAGCCCCCTATAAACCGAGAAAACCTCGCCGATGATTTGCAATCGGGGACCTATGATTTGCAAAACCTTTCTGTAATTTTTAAAAACCAAATTCATCGCCATCATCCTCAAACTGATTGAAATCAGCCCGTTCCAGTCGGTGAGAAATAGAGATATCCTGCAATTTGATCCCCGGGTTTTCCAACACCGCCGTCACCACTTCCTTGAAATATCCGGCCAACCGTTCCACTGTCTCCCGTTTAAATAAATCCGTGCAATAGGACAGGGTCATATCGATGATTTCCCCTGCTTCCATCGCGTAAAACCCCAAATCCACCTGCGTCACCTTCGCATCAAACTCATATGAACTAAATTTAACCCCCCCGGCTTCCAGCCGGGGCCTTTCCATGTTTTGCAGCACCAGTTCCACATCGAAAAGCGGGTTCCTGGCCGCATCTTTTTTTAACTGAAGCTTTTCCAGCAAACGGCCATAAGGGTAAACCTGGTCCTGGAAAGCTGCCAGGGTATTGCATTTCACTTCCTCCAGGAATTGCCCGAAGGTTTTATGGCCGGCCGGGAAATTTCTCAGGGCCAGCGCATTAATAAACAACCCGATAACCTCTTGAAAATCCACGTGCCCCCTTCCGGCAGCGGCTGTACCGATCACGATATCTTCATCTCCGGTATACCGCGATAAAAGTACACTAAGACCGGCCAATAATACCATGAACAACGTCGCCCCGGTTTCCTTCATCAATCGCCCGATACCTTCTTTTATCTCCTTCTCAAAAATGAAATGAATACTTTCTCCTTTGAAACTCTGCGCCACCGGACGCGGGTAATAGGTCGGAATATTTAACCGGGGAATATCTCCTTTAAAGCTTTCCAGCCACCAGGTTCCCTGCTTTTCAATGACTGCTTTCCCGGCCTGACTATTTTGCCATTCGGAAAAATCCCTGTACCGTATCCGCAACGGCGCCAACGTCCGGCCTTCGTAAAATGCGCCGAAATCTTTTACCAGTACCGTAATAGACGTACCATCCGCGATAATATGATGCATATCCACCATTAAGAGATGTTTCTCTGCCTCTATTTTTAGCAATCCTACCCGCAGCAGCGGAGCTTTGGCTAAATCAAACGGTTGAATGAAAGACGAGGGGGCTTTTTTTGAAAAAACCGCCCCCTCGACCCCCACAAAAACTTTTGCTATTTTAAACTCTACCCGGGTGTGTATCCTTTGAACCGGTTGACCATTCACCAACATAAACGACGTACGCAAACTCTCATGCCGCTCAACCAGACACCGGAAAGCGTTTTCAATCCCCTGCTTATCCAATCTCCCTTCCACGACCAACACATGGGGCAAATTATAAGCCGTTCCCGCACCCTCCAACCGCTCCAATATAAACATCCGCTCTTGCAAAGAAGAAACAGCATAATACTCCTTTTCTTCTACCGGTTCCACCACTGCAAAATAATCTTGTTCCGCTTGTTTGATATACGCGGCCAATTCTTTAATCGTCGGCGCTTTAAAAATTTCCACCAACGGGACCTTTACATTAAATTCCTTGTGCACCCTGGGCGCCAACATGGCCGCACTCAACGAATGACCACCCAGGTCAAAGAAATCATCATATCTTCCTATGCTCTCCTTTTCTATGCCCAGCAGTTCCGCCCATATCTCCGCCAATTTTCCTTCCACCACATCGCGGCCCACTAAGCACAGGTCCCTACCGCCAACGCCCGCCCCCGGCTCCGGCAGGGCTTTCAAGTCGATCTTGCCGTTGGCATTAATAGGCAGCGAATCCAATACCAAAATAAAAGCCGGGACCATGTACTCCGGTAAAGTGCGGGATAAAAATTCCTTTAATTCCTGGACCTCTACCTGCCTGGCGGAATCCATTACCACGTAAGCGCACAAATATTTGTCGCCGCCTCGAATATCTCTACTGCATACAGTAACAACCGAGTCTTTTATCGCCGGATGTTTTAGTAACTGCCACTCAATCTCCCCCGGCTCAATGCGAAACCCCCGGATTTTCACCTGCTGATCGATGCGCCCCAGGAACTCGATATTACCATCCGGCAGAAACCGCGCTAAATCGCCGGAGTGGTAAAATGGTGAGCGGTGAGTGGTGAATGGTAAATAGTAATTAAGCAAAAGTTTTACGGGGTCCGTACCGGCGGGCGGTTTTTCAAAAGAGCCCCTGGTTAATTCTGGGTTATTTACATAACCCGCGGCTACACCCATACCGCCGATCCACAACTCCCCTGCCAAACCAACCGGCAACAAACGCTGATACTTATCCACGATCAAAACCAATGTCCCGGATATAGGTTTCCCAATCGGGATGGTCGCCTGTTGCTCCCGGATATCATCCACCGGGTAACAAGTGGCATATACCGTGGTCTCCGTGGGCCCATACATATGCAAAATCTTCCCTTTTCCCACATGCGCCAGCGCCCTGCGCGTATGCTCGACCGATACCCGCTCTCCCCCGAATAATACCTTTCTCACATGATCAAAACAATCTATTCTTAAATCCACCAACGCATTAAATAATGCCGTCGTCACAAAAAAGACGCTGATATTTTCTTTTTTTATCAGCCCGCATAAGATATCCAGGTTAGCCAATCCCTCCCGGCTTACCATTACCAACGCCGCCCCATTTACCAACGCCCCGAATATATCGAACACCGATCCGTCAAAAGCATAATTGGACAACTGCAAAACCCGGTCCGCCGGATTCAAATCAATATAATTCGCGTCTTGCACCACTCGCAATACATTTTCATGCGTCGTCGACGTCCCTTTTGGCCGGCCCGTGGAACCGGAAGTATAAATCACATACGCCGGATCGCCGACAGATGAAAGTCGCGGCGCAATCCCCACTTCCTGCGGCCATATATCCTGCAGACTATCCAACATCAGGACTTCCCGGGCAAAAGCGCCGGTCTTTTTTCTTTCCCGCGGCACATAGGCAATCCCCGGTATCGTTGCTAAAATCTCCTCTCCCGGTAATTTCCCGTCATTTTCCAACATTTTACCGATCAATTCCGCAAAGGTGATTTCCCCTTCACCCAACACTGCCAGGTCAATATGACGGTCCAGCAAAACCGTTTCCCAA
>JAUPLE010000999.1 GCA_030837085.1 Acidobacteriota bacterium
ACTATGAAAAAATTATAGAACGATTGAAGCTCCATTCAGGACTATTTGAAGAGAAAGTCGAGACAGAGACACTATATAAGATAAACAGGACTGTATTGCTGCTGAACAAACTTGGTTTCCAATGGCCGGAAGTAACCGCCGACCATATCGCCAAAATGGTCGCCCACTGCAAGGAAGTGGGATTTATTTAAAAAAAAATGCCCACGAATTTCACGAATTTACACGAATTATTTTTCTTCGCGTGTCTTCGCGTTCTTCGCGGCTACTTTTTTAGATTACAAAGGAGATACCTATGTCCGCACAATTGATCGACGGCGCCCAAATCGCCGCCGCCATCCATAACGAAGTAAAATTAGAAGTAGAAGCAATGAAAGCAAGGACCGGCAAAGTCCCTGGCCTGGCGACCGTCCTGGTAGGCGACCGCAAAGACTCACAGGCCTATGTAAAAATGAAGAAAAAAGCATGCGCCAAAGTGGGTATGAATTCGTTCGGACAAGACCTGCCCGGAGATATCAGTACAGGGGAATTACTCAAAGTGGTTCGTGAACTGAACGCCAACCAGGATGTCCACGGCATCCTGGTGCAATTGCCCCTGCCGGGACACATCGACGAAGAAGATATCCTTTCCGCCATTAGCCTGGAAAAAGACGTAGACGGCTTGCACCCCATTAATATTGGCCGCCTGTCCATGAAACGACGCGAGCCCTTGTTTGTCCCTTGCACACCCAAAGGCTGCATCGAACTGCTGGACCGGACCGGCGTTGAAATCGAAGGCAAACGGGCCGTGGTCCTGGGTAGGAGCAATATCGTGGGACTCCCCGTGGCCATGCTCTTATTGCATCGCAACGCTACAGTCACAATCTGCCATTCCCGCACCAAGGATTTACCCGCTGTCGTACGCGAAGCAGATATCCTGGTGGCTGCCGTAGGTCGTGTGGAAATGGTACGGGGCGATTGGGTCAAACCGGGAGCAGTGGTTATTGATGTGGGTATGAATTCAGTAGACGATGATACCAGTGAAAAAGGGTACCGCCTCACCGGCGACGTGGCTTTCGAAGAAGTAAAAGAAGTCGCCTCAGCCATCACGCCTGTCCCCGGCGGAGTCGGCCCCATGACCATTGCCATGCTCTTACAAAATACCCTGGACAGCGCTAAAAGATTGATGATTGATGAATTTTAAGGAATAGCCGGATTTCAAAAATGCTTGCCGCCATTGTCTTTGCTTTCTTGTGGAGTTTTGCACTTCCACCGGTTCCAGCCCAGCAGGAAACTTTTTTCAAAGAAATCCCGCCGCCGCTGACCGATGTCTCTATTACAGTAAATCCCGAAGCCCTGGTAAATCAAATAGATGCGGTACTGGTTTATTTTCAACAATATAAAAACCAGGACCCTGATGCAGTTAATGCCGGTCTTTTCTCCCAACAGGGAATATCTCTCGCTGATGTTGAAGCCACAATGCGTTTCCTCAAGGATACTGTCACCGAAGATCTAAAAAACAAAACCGAATCCCGCCTGGCAGACCCGCAATTCTTGAAAAAACATTTCCGGTTTTTCCAATGGCTGCCGCACCCACCTCCGACTCCATCCGACACATCCGGCGCCGCTCACTCCCCGTCCCGTGAAATGATCAAAATTACCAAATATGCGGTCTTTACTATTCAAGGTTCCCTTAAAAAGAATGCGGTTTTTAAGTATGCCCTTTACAGCTTACCCAATGACGAAAAGGGCATGTCTCTTCAGGAAGCGGAGAAACACAAGGACCATCTTTGCCGGTTTCGCTATACCAAGCAACAGGTTTTGGCCGGCGCCTACGATCAAGGCGGCGCAGAACCTTTGGCCTGGGTAACCCGCCGCGGCCTGGAAGAAGCGTTGATGGAAGGTACAATTTGTGTGGAACTACCCGAAGGAGAAAAACGATTTTTTAACGTGGACCGCGGGAACGGTATCCCTTTTGACCCTACTATTAAGAATCATCGTCTCCAGCAGAGGTACTGGTATTTCGGTCAGGTCCGGCAGCCGCAAGGGTATGGATTGGATATTGGTTCGCAAATGCCTATTTTCCCCGGCGCTGCTTTTGCCGGGGATATTGACAACCTGGGGCTGGGGAAAGTAATGGGAGTTTTTTATCATGATCCTGGAAGCGGAAAACCCAAAATGGTACTGGGGGTCCTGTCAGATACGGGCGGCGCGTTCAGACCAAATCTTTCTCAATTGGATTATTATATAGGCGTATTAAATTCCCGAAAAGAGTTTAACCGGATAGTGAAAACATTACCCTCTTTTGCGAAAGTTTATTTTATTATAAAGAAATAGTACCAGGGGGCTTTTTTGAAAAACGCGGTACGTGCCCCCTCGACCCCCAAAAAACGTTTGTTTAGGGGGATATATTAATCAAAAGTTTTAGGTGGGTCCTGGGGACCCTTTTTCAAATGGGTCCCCTGGTCGCCGGAGGCAGCAAAAGATTTTACTTTTAACCGGGCGTATTTACTTCCAGGTAACTTTCATAAATCAATTTGTCATTATAAAAGACGCCGTACCGGTACTTGCCCGGGCT
>JAUPLE010001000.1 GCA_030837085.1 Acidobacteriota bacterium
ACCGTTTCCCTGGGTCGTGATAGAGATCGGTTAATGCCCCGGCAAACACTGTTGGGTCATTGCCCTTGACCAGGATAGCTTCTTCACCGGGGAAATAAGCCCTGGTGGAGGCAAGATCAGTAGTTATTAACGGCAATCCGCAGGCGCTACCTTCCAATAAAAAAGTGTTGGCCGTAGCGTCCGACAGCGGGAGAAACAGCACATCGCAGCAGCGGTACAGGTCCAGGAGTTCCGCATCGGGAATGGCGTCATGAAAAATGATGTTTTCCCATCGTGGCCTTTTTTGGCGATCGATGCCGGGGGACACGAGATGGAACTCGATCTGGGGATTTGCCCGCAGTATTTCCGCGGTTTTAAAAAAGGAATCGTAATCCCGGAGCCAGACGCCGCCGCCGAGGCATTTTAATTTTCCGGAACCCTTTTCGCCCGTGAAATTTTTTGCAGGTGACGGCGTGAAATGCTCTGTATCGACGCCCAACAAAATAACGCTCATTTGTTCCCGTGGGATATATTGGCTGAAATAATCGGCCTGGGTGGGCGACACAACCAATACGTGGTCTACCTGCTTGACGATTTCGATATCGATGAGTTTTTCGAGGAGGGCGGGGGGTTGGTGGAACATGGCCACGATTTTTGGGGATTTTCCTTTTTTTGAGAACCGGCGATTCTTAAACCACCGAGGCAGAAAGCCAAGGGAGTGTTCGGCATCGATATAATGAATGACATCGACGCGGTTAAATCGACACTGGGCATATAAGGAAATTTCGGCAATCAGGTCATTGAGTGAATAAACGGGCGGCGCTTGTTGCTTGATTTTTTTCGCGGCGTATTTTTTCAGGAAGGGGATGGGGGGAAACCAAAAGTCGCCCATGGGAACCTGACTCATGGATATTTTGAAACGTTGAGTATCAAAATGCTGCATAAACGAATTGAAAGCAGTATATTCTCCCCAATGGGGGTAATATGTCCTGAGCATGGCGACGGAGATCATGAACCGACCTTTTTCTTGAAACGGCGCAAGATGTCGCGGAAAAGGCGCTTGATGAACAGGGTAAGATAAAACCAATAGAATGTGAGGTCATTCCGGTATTTTCTTACCACTTTCCATTTTTCAAAGGCCATGCGGGAACGGCTGACTTCGGAAAAACCCGGATCAAACGCGGCAATCACAATATCGGAATTGAAAAACTGAAGCCCCTCCATGTAGGAATTGAAGATCAAATGGTAGTCGGCGCAAATCTTGAAGGAAGTGTCGAATTTATGTTTTTTCAATACATCGCCCCGGGTAAAAAGGCTTTGATGGGTAAATATCATGGTTTTCCACAGGCTGGCGAAACTCCAGGCTTTGACCACGCCGCGGAAATCACCGCCCAGGAAATACGTATGTCCGTAAATGAAGTGGGCATCGCCGTAGCCCGTATTAAATACTTTTTCCACGGTATTTTTCTCATAGAAATAATCCCCGGCGTTCAAGAAAATGATCCACTGCCCGGAAGCGAGATCAATTCCTTTGTTCATGGCGTCGAAAATCCCGTTGTCCGGTTCACTGACCACGCGGTGAATCCTGCCTTCGTATTTTTTCAGCACCCCCGGGGTCGAATCCGTAGACCCGCCGTCGATGATAATATATTCGATAAGGGGATAGGTTTGTTCCAGCACTGAACAGATGGTTTTCTCGAGCTTTTCCGCATCGTTCAGTGTCACGGTGATTACCGTCGCCGTGGGAAAGGTGGGGGCAATGGAACGAAGGGGCGGCGGCGGCGGAACCGGGGTATTTTTGAAACGCATCAATTCGCTTTTGCTAACCTGGAAAAAATCCCGGTTGTCCGGGTCAAGCATTGATTCGATGCGGTCAATTTGGTGTTGATTGAATCGACCGGTCACCAGGGAGCGTACTTCCGCTTCAACCTCTTGGATGTCATGGCTGGGGATGGGATCGCTGTCATATTTCCCGATCGCGGCATCTGCAAAATCGATCCCCTGGATGCCCATTGCCTGGAAGCGTTCTATTACTTTCCGCCGATAGCCCGGGTCGGCGCTTAATAAATCGATATTCAAAATGAAATCATTATGAAGGGCGTTTTCCAACAGCGCGGTAAACCAGGTAAAATAGAATATATAATACTTTTCTTTATCGCTGTATAAGGGGAGAAGCCGGCTGTAAACCTGCCGTTCATCTTCAAATGAACCGGAGTGAAATTCATATAACGGGATACGTTCCGCCAGCGGTTTAAAGTACAGTGAATTGCGATTGATGGAAACGGTCAGCAGGTCCATGGTTAAAAAGATATCCAGGTGCTCCGATTGCTGCATGGATAAGTACGAATGGAATTGATGACGGGGGTCTCGTACCAGGTAAATATGAATGACATCGGGATAATGGGTTTTAAACCATTGAATGCGCAGGGCAGTGCGGTTGAATTGAAGAAGTGGGGTTTTAGCGCCGGCGCCGGCCAAGAGGAAATCGATATATTTTTTTTGATCGGGATTTGCGTCGTTATTGCAGAAATCATCGAAGGAAAAGGATTTCTTAAAGTAAGGCACGCCGGTCTGGCCGGGGACGAGCAAATCCTGGTATTCCCAGAGGTGATGTTTATCGATGGTGGGGTGTTTCAGTCTCCCGGAGGTATTGGCGTCGAAAGCCCATATGAAAGGATTTTGGGTATCGATTTTAGCGAGAACCTGGTTCAGGGGTTCGTAATAGCACCAATAATCGCCGTGCTGACGGAATTTGTTCCACAGGTAAGTACTGCCGGTCCGAAATAGCGAGTGGATAAAAACAGGTTTTTTGTTCATAAAATATCCAGCAGGTAATTGCCGATATTTCGCTGCTCAAGATCAAATCCGGCGCCCAATAAAACAATCTCTTTCCCACTGCGCAGGTATTTTTCGTAATACTTCATTTTTTTGATCTGTTCTAAAGCCTCATGTTCGCTGCCTAACTTAAATTCCATGATATAAATTTTGTTCACCGTCTCCAGCACGGCATCGATGCGCCCGGTATTGGTGGACTCCTCACACCTGACCTCGGCGCCGGCTAATTTCAATATTAAATAAATAATCGAGTGATAATAGGCTTCTCTATCCCTGATAAATATATTGTAGGGAATGGATGCAAACAGGGATTTGCTCTCCCGGATAAACCCCTCCATGTCGCCGGCCGACACCGCTTTATTTATTCGTTTCAGGACCTGGGTACTGGAGCTAATATCCTTTTGACTGAACTCTCCCAGGAGATAGGTCAAAAAGGAATCCCGCACCTCTTTGTTGGGATAGGATAAATGATAGGTTTCCTCCTCGGCTTCAGTGGTGACTTTCTTGATGGTCAGGTAACCGGTTTGAAAGAGCAGGGCTTCGATATTCATATTTTCGATTTCATAACTGTCAAAGGTGTAATTTTCTACCTCCACATTCTCAAATTCCCTTATATCGTTTTTATTAAGCCTGATTAATTGGATTAAAAAAGTGGGGGTCCCGGAAGTAAACCAAAAATTTCTAAAACGGTTGGCATTGAACAGGTTTAATATGGAGAAGGGATTATAAACAAAATGTTCCCCGTCCCATGAATACCCGTTGTACCAATCCCGGATGGTTTCAGCCAGATAGTTTTTGGTCATCCCCCGTTTTTCAGCAATCCGGTCCATATATGGAGCGAAATACTGTGTCAGTTCCGCTTCCGTATATCCCAGGAGATCGGCAAAATTTTCCATAAGGGTGATATCGATTAAGTTATTAAGGTCAGAGAAAATGGATACCCTGGAGAACTTCGATACACCCGTAATGAATACGAACCGAAGAAAGGCATCAGATCCTTTTATAACTCCAAAGAAGTTCTTTAAGACCTTACGGATACTTTTGGCTGTTTCGATTTTTCCTGCTTCCATAAATTCGGTAATGGGTTTGTCGTACTCATCCACCAGGATTACTACTTTTTGTTTTTGAGACAGTTTCTCCAGGAGTTGCCCGAATTTTTCTTTTAAGAACAGATGGTGGTCCAATTGGACATTATAGTCCGCGGCTATTTTTTCAATCCTGATACCCAATGCATTCTCAAGCATTTCAGGGGTGTTAAAGGTAACTTTTGATAAATCCAGGTGTACCACCGGGTGTTGGGTCCATTCGATTTTGTCATATATCCAGAGCCCTTTAAAAAGCTCTTTATTGCCGGAGAAAATTTCTCCCAGGGTAGAGATCAGCAGGGATTTTCCAAAGCGGCGCGGCCGGGATAGAAAGTAGTATCTCCCGCCCGTGGCAAAAAGATCGTGTATTTGTTTGGTTTTATCTACGTAAATATAATCCTCTTCGATTAAATCACGAAACGTCTGGATGCTGAGCGGTAGTTTTTTCATAGGAATATTATAGTATCAAACGACTTTTTTGGCAATAGCTGATACAATTGGGCGGCCTGGTCAGCAAAATATTTTGGTTGTCCCCTTAATTTGTTAATTTCTTAATTCCTCACGGTGTTTTGTAGATTGCTATGATTTTTTCATAATACAATAAGATAAGCACTGCTTGCATAAGAATCAGCGGCATGGCAATGAAAAAATAAGGCCTGACGGCATACTTGTAGGGCTTCAAATCAAAATTCCTGAAGGTCAATAAAAAAGATAGTCCCAGGGGAATAACGATCAATAAAGCTGCCAGGGCATATGGAGAGATTATTTCAAAAGGGTTGATCGATACCGTTTGCCAACGTAGAAACAAAGCAGTGATAAACATGGAGGAAAGGCCATAGAAAAGCCCAAGTATAACAATACTGATTAACGCGGCCAGGTAGGAGTTAAATGCCAGGCTGAGACAGACGGCAACTAATTGAATGAAGACCAGCACCAAGAGATAGTCTTTTAACGGTTGGTTGAACACCAACACCCATATTCCCAGGAACAACAGTAAAACAACCACTCGCGGCAGCAGTTTGTAAATGAATAGTTTCGCTCTTGACATGGGCAAGGTTAATAAATATTCGAAGCCTTTATCTCTCATCTCCCACAAAAACATACCCAGCCCTGAATAACCGGCAAAGGCAAATACGGTGGTAATGGAGATTATTTTTACCAATTGCCCATAATTAACCTTAAACCCCATGATCAGCGATACCAGGCATATCAATGGGACAGATAAAAGCAAGACCGAACTCTCCAATAAGATTTGTAATGTATCGCGAAATTCTTTTTTTAACACGCTTTCCTCCGTACTGTTATTTTCCCGTTAAATGTTCTTTCAGCAATTGGGCCATCTGGCTGTAACCTTTTTGAAGGGCGAAATCCAGCGGCGTTTTTTGATCCTTTAGTCGTTTAATGTGTCCTACCCTGGGAACCAGTAATTTAGCTACCGTGCCATGGAGCAATTCGATGCTTTTATATTTACAAACAGCATTGACATCCGCGCCATTATCAATCAATAAATGTGCAATTTCAAGGTGGTTATTTTCCGCGGCATAGTGCAAAGGTGTCTTTCCGTCCAGGTCCCTGGAATTAATCAACTGCGGATAGGTTTTGATTAGATCTTTGACGGCAGCCGGATCGCCTTTTTTTGTCGTGCTGTGCAAAGAAAGCAGCAGTCGCACCACAGCCTGGCGCCCTTCATGATCGGCTAAATCTAAGGGTGTTTGTTCCATGTCGTTTATTATGTCTAACCTGGCGCCTTTTTCCAGCAGCAGCGAGGCAGTACCGGTCAGTCCCTCCCTGGCTGCCTTGTGCAGCGGGGTATCACGATACGAATCACCGGCGTTGACCTCAGCGCCATAAGCCAATAACAATCGAGTGATTTCCACATGGTCTTTTTTCCAATACGTTATCTCGTGCAGCGGTATTCTATTCCCGTAATACCTTCGATTTACATCCGCGCCATGTTCCAGCAGCAATTGCACTAAATCTCCATATCCCTTTTCAACGGCGACATGTAAAGGTTCCCATGCCTTACTGCCTGTATCTTCCACTACCGCACCCTTAGCCAGGAGAAGTTCCACGATCCCCTTATTTCCCCGGTAAACCGCACACCATAAGGCGGGGGGTTTTAGCGAGACCCCTTTTCGAATTAATAACTCCACCATGTCTTTATGGTTGTTCCAACAGGCAAACGCCAGGACGCTCCACTCCTTGTATTGGGCGCCTTTGCTGACGGCGTCTATATCCGCTCCTTTTTCAAGCAGCAGCGCTACCGTATCAATTTGGTTTTCGCAGGCAGCCAAATGCAGCGGCGTCAGTTTATTTCCGTCATGGCTTCGTTCATCGATGTGCAATCCTTTTGTTATCAACAATTCAATCATTTGAAGGCGCCCGTTTTGCGCCGCCCGGTGCAGTAAGGAATAGCCGGACGTATCCCTGGAATGGATCAGTCCCGGGTCCTTTTCCAGCAGCATCCGCACCGTGTCAATATCACCACTCCCTACGGCAGTGAATATTCCCTGCGCACACCCGGTCATTAATAGCATCCATAATATAATCAACATAATTGTTATTAATTTCAGTATCTTTATCATACGTTACCCCAATTCCCTTACCCATATTAAATACTTTTTTATAAAAACCATGATGAACACCAATAATAACGAGGCAGAAGGCAGGGCAATCACCAGGTAGGATTTTGCCTGCCATTTCAAAGGTTTTAGATCAAAGTTCTTAATGGTGAGCCCAAATGCCGCTGCCAACGGGACCAACAACAGCAGCCCCGGCAGTAGAAATGAAAGCCAAAATATGGGCTCCGTACTGCCAAATATCCGGTGTTCGATAGTGAGATAACTGGCGATTAGCGAAGTATAATACAGGATAATATTTACCACCAATACCCCGATCATAGCATTAAACAATGAATCCACGGCAAGACTGATAAACACCGCAATAAAAAAAACAATGATCACCCCAATGGCGTCGCTGATCACGGTTCGAAATACGGAAAATATTCCACCGCCAATAATCAACAGCAACAGCACAGTCAACCGTGGTAAAAGCTTAATGACCAGGATTTTTCCGATACTCATCGGCAGCGAAAGCAAGTATTCCAGGGCCCGGTCTTTTTTCTCCGTTTGAAATATAGACACCCCTGAATAAGCTGCAAATAGAAGCACAATAGCCACATATACCGGTTCAAAAAGCCCGGAAATCTCCCATTGGGCATGAAATATATGCCATTTCATCAGCATGGCGATGGGAATGAGAAGCAGGAGAAGAAAACAATGCCCCAACGTTTTTAATGTATCTTTTATTTCTTTTTTAAGCACGTTGACCTCCGCGGATTACACGTATTCATTGCCGATAAAAGCATTAACAATACCGGTCAAATCAAGGTCCAGCACTTCACCGTTCACTCTTTCCCGGTATTCTTCCATGAAGGGATAAATAAAGTATTCACTATGGTCCGTATACTCTATTTTGAACAAAACGGGTATTCCTTCCGGTAGATTAGTGGCGGTTATTTTCCGTATTTTTGATTTTAAAGCGTCAATCTTCTCATCAACGGCGACTTCGCCATCCTTCAAAAGGATGACGCGATCGACGATATTCTCGATATCATTGAAATTGAGGTTGACAAAAATCACGGTCACATCTTTTTCAGAAAGTAATGTGATCAATTCCTTGAGAAATATCCCCCTGAGATAGACATCGATGGAATGAATTACTTCATCGATTAACAGGAGTTTGGGGGCACCGGAGAGAAGCAAGCTCAAGTGAAAAATCACTCGCTGTCCCATGGAGAGTTCTTTCACTTTCTGGTCATAGGTCACTTTGGTGCGTTTTAATAAAGAATCATCAAAACGGTCAACCTTATAAACGGATCGGTGAAAGTCAATGGCTTGAGCGACGGTCATACTCTCGTAAAGGCTGGGCGCATCCGAAATAAAACCGATATAGCGGCGGGGGTCTTTTCCCATTTTCTCATTAAACACGATCTTCCCGGAAGCAGGTTTAAGCACACCGGCGATCAGGCGCAGCAGCGTACTTTTCCCGACACCGTTGATGCCGGTGATTAAGGTCACTTCTTTTTCGGCAATTTCCAGGTTAAAATCCTTGAAAATCTTTGCTTTTCCAAAGTTAAAGGACAGATTTTTAATTTCAAGCATTGCTTCCTCCTGTATCTTCGATATTTTTAAAGTTAGCGGCGTCATTTTCCCGGTTAAAGTATCTTTTCAGGATTTCCAGGACATCGTCGAAGGAGTATCCCAATTCAATGACTTTGGCGATATAATCCTGGGTTTCCTTTTCAAACAGCACGAACCTTTCTTTTTTTAATTTTTCCTTATCAACTTTGACGAAATAACCGGCCCCGGGCCTGGAATAGACATATCCTTCAACTTCTAATTGGGTGTAGATTTTGATAATGGTATTGGGATTGATTTGTAATTTCAAGGCCAGTTCTCTGAGGGACATCAGTTTTTCGCCTTCTTTAAGGCGTTGGGAAAGGATGGCCAGTTTGATGGCCCGTTTCACCTGTTCATAAACAGGCAAGGCGGATTTGACATCTATCTTGAACTCAAAAAACGTTCGCTCTTCTTGTTTCATATGTGTCCTTATTTTCAATTTTAACTGATCTACTATTATAGTGCAGTAAATCAATTTTGTCAACAAAAAAATGAAGGGGGTGTTTATGAACAGACAATTTTTTCTTGACTTTCTTGACTTTTTTACCTTTATATGATATTTTTCTCATTCCAGGGCAAAGGCGAACAAAAACCGTAAAAGCCGTGGTAATAAAATCCGAAAAGGAAGGACATGGCGCTTCTAAATGTTTTTTATAAAGATCTGGATTTCGAAAGCGGCGGATTGTATCCCGCTGTGGCTTTTCCTTCCGATGGCATTAAAGAAATCGATTGGATAGAAAAAGGGGAATGGCTCTCCGCGGCAAAACGAGCAGGCGCTGAAAAGATTTTTTTTGTTGAAAATAACCCGGTTGTTGTTTTCGCTGAATGCGATGAGGGCATTGAAGAAAAAGTAAAAACCTTCAATCGTATGTGGTGTTTGGCTCGCCCACGTATTTTATTCCTTGCATCTCCCGGCGAAATTACCGTCTACGACCTGGCGCAAAAGCCGGTAGATGAAAAAAATAAAAAAGAGTGGAGAAATCTTAAACACCTGGACATTCTTCGTGATCTGGCCAAGGTCTCCCAGGAACTTCAAAAGTATCATCGCGACCATATCGAATCAGGACGTGTTTTCGCCGACAGGAGATTCGGCGATCTGCAGAAACGAGCGGATAAATCCCTTATTAGAGATTTGAAAGTTATTCGCCGGGAATTAATAAAGGCAGGGCTTTCTGGCGAACGAGTTCGATTTGCTCACGCCCTTCTTGGAAGGTCTATATTTATTCGTTATCTTGAAGATCGCGGCATATTGACGAAAGAATACTTTGAAAATGTTGCCGGGCAAAAACCCGGTTGGACTCGTTTATTAGACAACCCAATCGGTCGAAAGGGGATTGATTTTTCGCATCACACTACATTTTATCCTCGCGTACTTGGGGATAAAGATTTCACCTATGCTTTGTTCAGGAGCCTGGCCCGCGATTTTAACGGGGATATGTTTCCAGGCGTCGCTGAAGAGGAAAATGTTGTGAAGCAGGAACACCTGGATTTAATACAGGATTTGTTGTATGGCGACGTGGGTATTCAAAAAAAACTCTTTTTTTATTCCTACAAGTTCGACATTATCCCCCTTGATTTAATAAGCTCGATCTATGAGGAATTCTATCATAAACCCGTAAACGATGACGAAAAAAACAATAAAAAACGGCAGGATGGCGCATTCTACACCCCCCCGGTGTTGGTCGAGTTTATTCTTTCGCGCCTCTTAACCCCGGAGGTCCTTTCAAAAAAACCACGGGTGCTTGACCCCGCTTGCGGTTCCGGTATTTTCCTCGTGGAAGCATTTCGACGCATCGTTCGTCATGAATGGCATAAAAACCACCGCCCTCCTACATTTGATTTACTTAAGCATATTCTTAAGGAACAGATTGCCGGGATCGAGGTAAACGAAGAGGCGGCAAGAATCACGGCATTCAGCCTGTATCTTTCCCTGCTTCACTATCTTGATCCGCCCGCGATCATTCCTCAACTTAAAATGGGAAATAAACTGCCCAACCTGGTAGCTGACGCCGACAGGTCGGAAAATCATTTCCATTGCATCCTTCCTGTGAATACATTTGATACCGATTTTATTAATTCGAATCCTCTTTGGAAGAATCGCTTTGGCATGGAATGCGCTGATATTATCGTAGGTAATCCACCCTGGGGAGCGCCGGGAACAAAAGACGATACAGAGACAAAA
>JAUPLE010001001.1 GCA_030837085.1 Acidobacteriota bacterium
AAACCACCTTCACCCTGGAGCGTGACCTGGCCCAAAGATATCCCTACGCGGCCGTGGACGGCTTATACACCGAACTGCGATTGTTGGCCGAAGAGGAACTGGATTTCGAAGAGTTTGAAACCCTGGCATCCGGGTTAATTACATCGGAACCCGGACGACTCGCCAGGTATTATGATGACAAAACCGGGTATTGCCGTATTATACTTCGGATTAAGAACGAGGACATTAAAAAATTTATAAAGGCAAGAGACCGGTTTTTAGGGATGTTTCCATACAACACAGAGTTCCAGTGGTTTGTATATTCCGAGGCATTTAAGATATATGATTCCATACTCTATATGGCAAACGATCTCAGATCTTCCATAATTTTAGATTTGATTTGTATTTCAGCCATTCTTGGAATTATTTTACGTTCGTGGTTGGTATTTTTGGCATCCCTCTACGTAAACCTGCTGCCCCTGGTGATTAGTTATGCATTAGCCGTGCTAACCGGTATGCCGATGCATGTGATGGTCATTGCCGGGTTCTGTGTCGTAGTTGGCATAATCCAGGATGATACCATATACTTGATGATGGATGGCTATGGAAAATTGCAAAGAAAAGAAGACGATTTCCAGCGATTATATTTAAAATTGATTCCCCCGCTTACAACCGTCTCGATTTTCATTTTATCCGGGGCAGCCATCATTTCATTCTCAAACTTTTTGGGGATTCATTATTTTGGTATAATCTTGCTCTTGAATATATTTATCGGTTTTCTTTTCGATGTTTTTGTCAGTACGGCAATCGTATATCTTCGTTTTAAAAAAGATGAGGTTAACAACTAAAATGCGAACAAGACAAATAAAAATTTTGTGTACAGCGTGCTTTGTTTTCCTGGCCTTCATGGGCAGTAGTGAGCCGAGTAGTGAGCCGACACTGGAGTTGGTTACAAAGGACATCTACAATCGTCCATTCGATTTGAACGATTACCGGGGCCGTATAGTGGTCCTGTACTTTACCAACAAAAATTACGCTTCGCAGCGGTCGCCCAAGTATTCCAGTCAAGCGGCCTATTATGCCTTCGATAAGAACCTGCAATTCGTTCTTATCTTCTCTCCCAAAGGAATCCCAAAAATCGGGCGCGGTACTTTTCGAAAAAAACTGACAGCCAGGATAAAGCAGGAAGAACAAAAATTTAAAGAACATGTCGAGCAGGAAGGCAAGGACCCATCCGGGATAATCTTTTCACGCTATTTGACCGATTGGGGATTATCCATTCATAAATTGTTTACCATTAATTCAAATGAAGAGAAATTCTCCATCGCGATTTTAGATCAAGATGGTATTTTGAGAGGGCATTTCCCAGGCGAAAAGAATTACGATAAAGCAGTTCAATTGGTGGAAGAGCTTCTCAAATCGATGAATTAGTCTCAGGAAAGTTTTTTCATTTGTGACGTTTAGCCGGGATGTAGGGGATTAAACCTTTCTGAAAGGCCTCTTCCTGTATTTCAAGCGGCATGAGCCGTATATCCACTATCATCTTGTTGACTTGCAGCAGCCATACCAGTGGATTATCATCGATCCGACTGGGCAGACACCAGTTAGGATCCAATTGGGCCATGTTAAACATATCACGAATAAGTTTGGCCTTGTTTGCGCCGCTTCGTTGATTCACACCAAAAGCCGCGCACAAATCATCTGCCCGGATGTAGGGAGTCTGGGTCTTATCAAACAGGAAGTTGACGGCCCCGATTGCATAGGTAACGCCGCAAGCCCAGATATCCGGGTTGCCGCGCAGCAGCGGTGAGGGGCGCTTACGCGCCAGTGCCGCCGCCAATTGACGGCACAAACCGGCATATTCTTCATTCAAATATTGCTTGCAGAATCCATCGATCAGCGTCACGATTTCCGAATAGATTGATTGCATGGACTCCGGCACATGTTCAGAACGTTGTTTAATCATTGAACCTCCAATAAACACATGATTGGGTTATCCGTTTGTTATTATACTTAAATTACTCATGAGTTCATTATAACCATTGATAAAATCATTGTCAAGGAAAATAGCAATTATTGCTCCTCTCTTTTACGAAGGAAACAGATGAAAAGTACTTTTCACAATCAGCATATCATATTATACAATAGCGATCACACCAAATACAATGACCGGTTTTTTATCAACTCATTAAATGAATTGACCCGCGAAACACACGAAACACACGAAATCCCCTGGAAGAAGGTAATTTATAAATCTGCGCAGCAGGAAAACAAATTAGACGAGATTTTTGCAAGTCCACTTGCAAAAATCTCGCACCAATTAAAAGATTGACTTTCAAAAATCTCGTGCTATAATAACCCCATGATTAAAAGAAAACTACTGGCTTTGTTAAGAGAGCATGTTCCTGAAACCGAAATTACCCTGATAACAGGCCCTCGCCAGGCCGGTAAAACTTTTTTAATGAATTTGCTTAAAAAAGAACTGGACGACCGCGGAGAAAAAACCTTATTCTTGAACCTGGATATCGAATCCGACAAAATATTTTTTAGCACTCAATCCAGGCTAATACAAAAAATAGAACTGGAACTGGGAAAACAAAAAGGCTATGTGTTTATCGATGAAATTCAACGCAAAGAAAATGCCGGACTTTTTCTTAAAGGCCTGGCCGATATGAATCTCCCTTATAAATTTATTGTTTCCGGGTCGGGTTCCCTCGGGTTGAAAGATCAAATCCCCGAATCCCTGGCT
>JAUPLE010001002.1 GCA_030837085.1 Acidobacteriota bacterium
AAAGTATTTCTTTATACAGCAGGGCAAAAAAGAGAAAAATCACCAGCGCCAGGCCGGTCATGAGGAAAATTTCCCAGTAGGAAATTGTCAGGATACTGCCGAAGAGGTAGCTCATCAGGTTGGCCGCATACCCCGGGGTAATAAAAATGAAGATAATGCCCACCGCCATGCCGAAAGACCACATCATGCCGATCAACGAATCCTCGCGCAGTTCTGATTTATGCGACAACGCCTCGATACCGACGGCGGTGAGTACGGAAAACACGGCCGCCCCCAACAGGGGCGGGATGCCCAGGTAATAGGCAATACCCACGCCGCCAAAGGAAGCATGACTGATGCCGCCGCTGATAAACACGATCCGGCGCGAGACGATATAGGCCCCGATAAACCCGCAGGTGATACTGGATAGCACAGCCCCCAAAAGGGCATTGGTAAAAAATTGGTAGTGGAACAATTCCAACATGGTTATTTCTCTCCGCTGGTTTTTAATTTCCCGGCGCAGCCCTGGCAATTATGATGGTCTTTCAAAACCCGGTGGGGCATTTCCCCATGGGCGATTAAGTCAATCGGGCAACTATAACTTCCCAGCACTTCCGGGGTGATTTCACTGGAATCATGGTAATGTAGATAGCGGCACACACAGGCTATGGTTTTCACATAAGAAGAAATCATACCCAGGTCGTGGGAAACCAGTATTATGGCCATCTCCTTATTCAACTCTTTTAATATTTCGTAAAAACTTTTCTCGAAATTTTTATCTACAAATGTATTGGGCTCATCCAGCACCAGGAGTTTAGGGGAAGAGATCAGCGCCCTGGCCAGGAAAACGCGCTGCATTTGTCCGCCGGATAGCTCGCCAATGGCCCTGTTCTTTAGGTGCAAGATTCCCATCTGCTCCATGATATCATGGGCGCGCGCCCGGTGCTTCCGGGAAAACCGATGAAATAACCCTACGCTGGCGGCCAGGCCGGAAATGGCCACACTTTCAACAGTAATAGGGAATTTTTTATCGAACATTGTCGCCTGGGGGATATACCCGATATGTTTTTTGATTTGCCGGGCATTGTCGATATAGAAATGAATTTTCCCGCGGATAGGGGGCAGCAGTCCCAGTATTACTTTTAAAAGCGTGGTTTTACCGCTGCCGTTGGCGCCGATAATGCCGATAAAATCCTTTTCGTATACGGAAAGATTCACCTCTTCCAGCACGATTTGGCCGTTGTACCCGGCAGTAACTCCTTGAAGCTCCAGGATTTTTTTATTTTCCATTATCGCGACCATATTCCGTTTCCAGGGCCTCTTTGAATGTGTGGGCGGTTTTTCTCATGTTATCCAGCCAGTCTGGGGCCAGGGGATCGGCAGTGACGACTTTCCCTTTGATCTCATTCGCCACGGCCCAGGCATTGGCCGCGTCGAACTGCTGCTGAACAAAAATTACCCGGATGTTTTCCAGCCGGGCAGTATCCACGATTTCTTTCATGACAGCGGCGCTGGGGCTTTTGCCTTCCATCTCGATGGGATACTGGGTCAACCCGTAGTCGCGGGCAAAATAAGCCCAGGCCGGGTGATAGACCATGAATTTCTTGTTGGGTATGGGTTTTAAAAGCGCTTCGATCTCTGAATTTAGCGCATTGATATCCTGCATGAATTGGTTGAAGTTTTTTTCATAAGCGGCGCGCTTAATCGCGTCTTTTTCAACTTCCATAAAAGCATCCAGGATGTGCTTTGCCTGGATTTTGACCGCCGCCGGGGACAGCCAAATATGGGGGTCGACGCCGCTGTGATCATGATCGCCCGCGCCGGCCCGGGGCGTTTCGCTTTCCTCATGGTGTGAATGTAAATCGGTCCCGGTTATCAAGGAAATTCCCTCGGAAGTATCCACTATCTTCATATGTGGATTAAGGGAGGTGATTTTATCGATCCAGGCTTCCTCAAAAGCCAGGTGCCCGATGCGGAAGTAAATAATAGAATCGCCCACTGCTTTCATTTCCCGCGGGGTAGGTTCATAGGTGGCTTCGTTCTGGCCTGGGGGAATCATGACATTGATTTGATATTCATTACCGACAATACGTTTTACAAAATATTGTTGGGGCAGGACACTGACTGTGACATGCCTTATTCCAGCGTCGTTATGTTTTCCTGCTGCCCCCGGACCGCAACTACAGGCCAGGAGTAGGGGGAGTAGAAGGAAAGGCCATGTTTTTTTCATGGTCACTTCTCCGGGGCTGCGGAAAGTATTTTTTTCAGTAAGGCTTCATCATTGGGGAACTGATTCACTTTGGGCAGACGTTTCAGCAGCTCGGCCCAACGTAGGTCTTGCTGGAAAACCTTTTTAAAGAGCGGTAAGCTTTCTTCCACTTTTCCGGTGGATGCCATGGTCACCGCGGGCCAAAAAAACATCTCCGGGTTGCCGGGATAAATATTCATGGCGGCTGTGTATTCTTCCAGGGCCGCTTTCACGTTGTTGTCCGTAAGGTAGCCGTCGCCGGCATTCATATGATTATAAGCTTTGGCCGCTGTTACCAGTCGCCGCATTTCCACCAAAGGGGTAGGGTGGTCTTCAATGCGGAGGTCGTAAATGCGGTCTTTCCAGGGGGCGCCCGAGGAAGTTGCTTTCACCACCAGGATAGCAGCCGATTGCCGGCCCCGGATATCGCCGCCTTCGGCTTCGGCTGCTTCCAGGGCGGCCAGCAGCCGGTCCACCAACTCGCCCTTCGTATTCTCGTACGCATGGGCCATTGCTTTCCAGACGGTGTTCTTTTCCATCATGTTGGCCTGGCAGGAGTAGCCATTGCCCGTGATATTTCCCGCGGCATCGATGCACAGTTTCCCTGTATGCGCCGCGACGTTCCCTTTAATATCTACCATAGCCACTTGCCGGACATCCGGGGTAGGGTCTGCCGTCAATAAACCGGCCAGGGCCTGCTGCGCCGTCTTACCGGAACGCATCAGCGCCAATCCCAATGGGCCATAAGAAGGTTCTACGAAAGATTGGGTCGCTACGGCGCCCACCCCGGATTCCGCCCAGGTTACGGAACTGCCCACGGAAAACCAGTGGGACTGAACGGCCACGCCAATCTGGCCATTCTCTTTATCATAGGCCACGATAGAGTAGGTGGCGGATAAAAAAAAAGGCGACAGGCAAAATAGACAAACAAAAACCGTAACGGTGGAAATCCATTTCTTTATCATGTTGACCTCTGCTATTTCTTTTCTTCGGGCGCTTTTTGTTCTTCCGGAGCTTTTTGTTCTTCTGTTGTTTTTTGTTCAGGAGAGAGTGCATTCTGGAGGTCCAACATTACTTGCTGGAATTCCTGGAATGCTTTGGATACGTCGGGGTCCGGCATATATTGAGAGATTTTCCCAAAGGCCACATCCATTTTAGGGCCAAATTCATTTATCTTTGCCAGGTCGGGTTTCAGGGTTTCCGGCGGATTGTTTTGCATTATATCAGCCAGGTCTTTATATTTCTTTGATACAGTGATTATCGTTGGGGTGATTGCTTTGAAGCCGTCTTTGAAATTGATAAACAGTTTAACCACATCCGGGGCATTTTTGGCGGTATCGCAGCCGTCGATGAAACCCTGGAATATTTGCCCTTGTTTGGTCAAAAGGTTTTTAATATCTGCATAGTCCTCTTCCCCCATTAAAAATGAGATGGAAAACACTGCCAGTACAAGACATAATATTAATTTTTTCATTGTTCCTCCAAATTTTTACCATTCTTCATCATATCGTTATGTATACGTTTTGTCAAGAGCAAAGAAACTTTGCAACCCTCATTTTTTTATATTGCCTATTCCTTCATAAGCATTGTTGGAACAGGCGTGCCTGTTCCCTACGAATGTCTCGTTGCAACTATCCCTTGGTAGGATTGTCTATTAAAAAGAAGGATTTAGTCATCCCGGGCGCCGATGTCGGCATCTCATTTGAGGATTTTCGTAAAACAGATGTCGATTTTAGCATCCATTTTGAGGATTTCCTCCCAACGGTTGCCGACGGCGGCAAAATTTTGTGAATGTCCACTAAGCGGATGTCGACGTCCACCAAATTTTTGCCGATCGAGGCAAATTTTTGCCGACATCCGCCAAACCGATGCCGATTTCGGCCAAGCGGATGTCGATGACGGCAAAATTTTGTGGATATCCATCAAACTGACTGCCGATTTAAGCCAAATTTTTGTCGATTGAGGCAAAATTTTGTGGTTTCCCTCAAACTGGATGCCGACGTCCGCCAAATTTTTGCCGATTGAGGCAAAATTTTGCCGATGTCCGCCAAACCGATGCCGATTTCGGCCAATCGGATGTCGATTGCGGCAAAATTTTGTGGATATCCATCAAACGGACTGCCGATTTCCGCCAAAAATTTGCCGATTGAGGCAAAATTTTGTGGATGCCCTCAAAACGGGCGCTGACGTCCGCCAAATTTTTGCCGATTGAGGCAAAATTTTGCCAACGTCCACCAAACCGATGCCGATTTCGGCCAATCGGATGTCGATGACGGCAAAATTTTGTGGATGTCCGCCAGACGGACTGCCGACTTCCGCCAAACATTTGCCGATTGAGGCAAAATTTTGTGGATGCCCTCAAAAC
>JAUPLE010000109.1 GCA_030837085.1 Acidobacteriota bacterium
GCGGCGTGGGCCGCGCCTTCAATGAGTCCGCACAAGTAATCAAGCCCCTCTTGCTTTGCTATCTCGGTTACTTTCCCAAAATCGCTCTTGTTTTCCGGGCTCAGGTATGCCGGTTTCCGTGATTTGAAAGCAATATACTGGTATACAAAAGTCAGGAAAAAATCCTGGCAAAAATCCTTCATCCACATTTTCATTTCCTTGATTTCATAATAAAACGGGATGATGCCGTCGTTTTTAAAGAAAGTAATATTGAACAACCGTTCCATGATGGCGGTTTTGCCCATTTTGCGGCGGGCCAGGATGGCGGTACTCTGGGATTTTTCACTTTTAATATCGTTAATCCATTTAAGGAAAAATGTCATTTCCTTATCTCTGCCGGTAAATAGTTCCGGTTTACCGATTCTTTCTTTTAATGCGTATTCCATGGCCCTTATATATCATAAAAAAAAAAAAATAGCAAACGGCATTGGCGATGAACAAAAGGTAGGCCAAGTATTTGCCTCTGCCGACCAACGCGTTCTTCGCGGCTAATTTTTTTCTTTGACAAACACTTCTTTGCCGCTGAAAACAATGGCCAATTTTTTTATATCGGCAATGCCCCTTTCAATAAGTTCAGTATCGTATTTCTTCGCTTCGATTTGTTTTAAAGCGGAATCTACAGCGGATTCAACGGTTTCACCTTCCTCGGTATCGATGGTTTTAAATTCGATCACATACCCTGTTTTACGCGGGTCGCGGGGGATGACTGAAATGTCATACCTGCCGTAACCCGATTCCCGGTTGGATTTGATTTCATGGGTACTGGAAATCCACACCAACAAACCTGCCAACAGGGCATGATAGACTTTTTCCGGTTCACCGCCGAAATCGTGATAACTAAATACAGCCGCGACGATCTTACGAAGTAATTTTCCAAAAAGCGCGACATCTCCCTCCACCAATGCCTTGAGCATGATCTCCAGTTTTTTGTTTTCGATTTTAGCAGTGAAATAGCGGTCGATAATGCGGGTATAAGTGATGCGAACTTCCTTATTGGGAATGGACAGCGAATAATAGACTTTGCCGGCGACATCATCTCTCCTTTTGTCGGATGATTTTAAATAACCCCCCATCAACAGGAAACTCCAGAGAAGATTCTCCCGGACAAAAACATCCTTTAAAACGATATCTTCTTCGATGGCTTTTTCAATGCTTTCGCCCTGGACCAATTGCTCCAATTCTTCCTGTAGTTCTTTTCCTTCCTTTGTTAATAACGTTTCCACGATCTGGTTGTCGGAAGTATTGATCCAGTAAGGTTGGGGTTCTTTGCTTTCGCTGGCGATGAAGTTGATGATGGACCAGGGGTTATAAATCGTCTCTTTGCCGAAGATGTACCCGTTGTACCATTGTTGGACCTGCTCATACATATGGAAGAGGTTAAAGTCCCGGAGCATTTTTTCAATTTCTTTTTCCGTGAACCCGAATTTATCGTCGAATTCTTCGGCCAGCAGGGAAAATACGCCCAGGTTGTTGAGACCGGAAAAAATCGATTCCCTGGCAATGCGCATAATACCGGTTAGGACGCTTTTTTCCAGGTATTGACCGGTATCTTTCAGGCCGCCGCTCAGGAAATTCCGGGTAAATCCGATGATTTCGTCATAATAGCCGTTGTTAAAGCCCGCATGAACCGGGGCGTCGTATTCATCGATCAAAATGACAACCTGTTTGCCGTAATAGCGGTTTAAGAATATAAGTAATTTTCCCAGGCTGTTCTCATAATCGCCGATATTCCCTTCCAGTGAGATAATCCTCTTAAAATATTTCGATTCCTCTGATTTAAGGACTTTACCGTCAAGAAGATAATCATGTCTCAAATATTCATCCTGGATAAGCTGTTTTATCTTGTAAAGACAGGCGTCCCAGTTGGGTACTTTAACGTCTTTAAAAGTTAAAAATATAACCGGGTATTTGCCCATTTTTTCCCGGTATTTCTCGCCGGCATTTTCAATGGCGAGGGAATCGAATAGGCATTTATCGGTATTGCGCGATCCGGGCGATCCGGGCGATCCGGGCGGTTGATTTTCCGGGGCAGCGGAGAAAAGGGGAATGGTTTCCGGGCAGCAATCGTAAAAATATTTCAACATGGAGATATTGAGGGTTTTACCGAAACGCCTGGGCCGGGGCAGGAGTAAAATCAAATCGCCCCGGTCTATAATTTCTTTGATCAAGAGGGTTTTATCGACGTAATAGTAGTTACCTGTAATCATTTTTTTAAAGTCGGATTCACCGACGGCAATTTTTTTCATAACCGTGCTCATGATCGTTCACCACCACGTAAAGTATATCACATCACACAATGATATGCAATTAAGAGACAGGCTGCCATTATTTACCTCCTTTGCCATCCGGCGGTCGCCGCGGCTACAATATTCGAATCATGCTTGACATTTTGTGTGATTCACGTTATAAAATAGATTCATTAAACAAAGGAATAAAGAAAACAAAATGTGCGGAGTATTAGGAATTTACGACAACGAAGAAGTAATCGGCAAGATTTACGATGCCATGCTCACTATCCAACACAGGGGCCAGGATTCCGCGGGAATCCTGACCTATGACGGCAAGTACCATATCAAAAAAGGCAACGGCCTGGTGCAGGATATTTTCGACCAACGAAATATCTACCGTTTACGGGGCCACGTGGGCATCGGTCATACCCGCTACCCCACCGTGGGCGAAGGCTCCGTGGAAGACGCCCAACCCTTCTGGGTCAACTACCCCTACGGCATCGCCGCCGCCCATAACGGCAATGTCACCAATTTCCTGGAACTAAAAAAAGACCTCTTTGAAAAGTCCCACAAAATCATCAATTCCAACTGCGACGTCGAAGTCATACTAAATATCTTTGCCGAATACCTGGAACGGTTCACCTCCAAAGAATTCACCCCGGAGCTCGTGTTTAACGCCGTAAAGTACGTATATAAAAGGGTAAAAGGCAGTTATTCCGTGGTCATCCATATCGCCAATAAAGGCATGTTGGGGTTCCGCGATCCCTACGGATTACGGCCCCTATTGTTCGGGATCAAAGGAGATAAAATGGTCAACTCCTATGCCTTTGCCTCCGAAAGCGTGGCCCTGGACGTGATGGGCTTCAAAAATTACGAAGACGTGGGCCCGGGCTCAGCAATTTTTATCGATAACTCAAAAAATAGACAAGTCCACCGGAAAAAAATAATCAATAAACCCTTCCGCCCCTGTATTTTCGAATATATCTACTTTGCCCGCCCCGATTCCTTTTTAAACGGCATCAACGTCGATAAAGCGCGGGTGGAGCTGGGCAAAAGCCTGGCCAAAAGAATTAGACTCAGTAACCTCGATATCGATGTCGTCGTCCCGGTGCCCGATTCTTCCCGCACCGCCGCCATCCAGATCGCCAGGGAACTCAAATTAAAATACCGCGAAGGCCTGGTAAAAAACCGCTACATCGGCAGGACCTTTATCATGCCCGGCAACATCGAACGGATAAAATCCATCCGCCATAAACTAAACCCCATCCGCCATGTTTTTGAAGGTAAAAAAGTCCTGCTGGTGGATGATTCCATTGTCCGGGGCAATACATCGCGCTCCATTATCCAGATGGTACGGGACGCCGGCGCTGAAAAGATTTACTTCGCCTCCTATTCCGCCCCCCTGGCCAACCCCTGCGTGTACGGCATCGATATGCAAACCAGCGGCGAATTCATCGCCAGGGATTCCACCCCGGAACAAATTGCCGCCAAAATCGGCGCCGATGCCGTCATCTACCAGGACCTGGACGAAATGGAAAAAGACGTCCGCAAACAAAACAAACACATCCAATCCTTCTGTAAAGCCTGTTTTACAGGCTATTACCCCACCGGCGACGTCTCATCCGAAATCCTCAGAACCATCGAAAAAGAACGGGACGATAACAAATGCAAAGTAAACGAGGAAGATGGAACCGATGAATAAAAAACGCGATTACTTCCCACCCGAAGGAATCCTAAAAACAGGGGATATCTATTTCCTCTTATATCATATGTACAAACATTCCATCTCCGGCATGCTGACCATCGAAACCGAAGATTATGAGAAACAACTGGTCATCGAAGACCGGAAAATCGTTTTCGCCGCCTCCACCCTCGAAGAAGACGCCTTTGGCAAACACCTGCTGAAACATAAAATCATCGACCGGGCAACCTACGAAAAAACCAGTCAGTACATGACCACCCAAAAAGTACGATTCGGCCGGGCATTGATCGAACTGGGTTACCTCAGTTACGAACAAATCTGGACCTGGATACTGGATCATTTGAAAACCATTGTATTTTCCTTCTTCGACATCGAAACCGGCAAATACCGCCTGCTGCCGGAACATGAGAGCGATATTGAAAATATTGTCCTGGACATGGATATAATCGACGTCATCGTGGAGGGAATACGCCGTTTCAAAGCCGAGGAATTCCTGGCAAACGAATTCGCGGAAATCCAACACCTTTATGTAAACAACGCCCGGATACCGGCGCAAATGAAACTAAAGCCCTATGAAACGCACGTATTTGACCTGGTAAAAAGACATCCCGATCTCAAAGATATACTAAAATGCAGCGAACTGCTGGAATTTGACACCTTGAGATATCTATATCTCTTTTTAATCGTAGAGGCCATCTCCACTAAAAGGGGAGTACAGGAGCCAGATTCCCCTTCACTCGTGGAAGACGCCGTCGGCGCCAATGCCTTTGCCTCCTTTGAAGAAGCCCTGCGCCACTACAATATGAAATACGAGTTAATATATAAAGTCCTGTCAAAAGAGATCGGCCCCATCTCCCTCTCGCTCCTGTTGAAAGCCATCGAAGACATCATGGAAAACCTTCCCAGCTACCTGCAGAAAATCCAATTCACGCCGGACGGCCGTATCGATGAAGATATGGTTTTAAAACTCGTCTGGTATCATGATTTTAACAGGACCATCGGCAATTTCTTACGCGGCCTGGAAGAAATTCTTTATACAGAGATTTACACCGTCCGGAGACACCTCGGCGTAGAATACGAACAGCAGGTATTAAAATGGATCAACGGGATAGGAAATTAATACTACTAGAAAAACAACTGCTATTTTTATTCATCCTCTTCATCCTACTATACATACTATACCGATGACGCAAAAAAAGAAGACCATTATCCAGGTCCTCGGCCCCACCGGGGTAGGCAAAAGCACAGTCGCGGTAGAGCTCGCCAAAAAAATCCGCGGGGAAATCATTTCCGCCGATTCCATGCAGGTGTATAAAGAATTCGATATCGGCACCGCCAAAATCTCCAAAGAAGAAAG
Source organism: Acidobacteriota bacterium (assembly GCA_030837085.1). GTDB lineage: Bacteria > Acidobacteriota > Aminicenantia > UBA2199 > UBA2199 > JAKAGC01. The sequence continues at coordinate 5,327 of JAUPLE010000109.1, forward strand.
ACAAGCGATACCCCATTATTTGATCGATATCTATTCCGATTGCGCGCAATTCAACGCCTCCATTTTTCTCCGGGAATCCTATACCGTTTCCGAAGAGATCATCCAACGGGATCATATTCCCGTCGTTTGCGGCGGAACCGCGTTATATCTCAAATGCATGATGGAAGGAATTTTCCCGGAAAGCGGGGAAAAACGCGTTTCCCGCGAAAAATTAAACCGGATCGCGGATACCCGCGGCTTAGAGTACATGTGGAACCGGCTTCATAAAATAGACCCCCGCTACGCCCAAAAAGTAGGTAAAAATGACAAAGTGCGCATTGTCCGGGCTCTGGAAATTTATTATAATAACGGCGCACCGCCTTCGGAAATATTCGCCCAAACCCAAACCCCGTTCCATGACTATACATTTATACGCATCGGCTTAAATATGGATCGGCCGATGCTTTACCAGGCAATCGAAAAACGAGTAGACCGCATGATAGAACAGGGACTCCTGGAAGAAGTCGCGCGCCTAAGAGAAAAATACCCCTCCGACTGCCCACCCTTTAAATCCGTAGGTTACAAAGAAATGATCATGTTCATGGAAAGGAAGATATCTCTCCAGAAAGCCATCGAACTCATCAAACAACATTCGCGCAATTTCGCCAAGCGCCAGTTGTCATGGTTCCGACAGGAAAAAAACATCCACTGGTTCCATCCCAGGGAACTCGCTAAGATTGAAATATTCATAATGTCGCAAATTTAAAAGGAGTCGGCCAGGAAAAGAATATGAAACCCACTGAAGGACCTGAAAAATCAATACTGGTAGCGTTATTCGATCCCCACACACGGGACAGTGAAATAAAATGCATATTAGAAGAAATGGAGTTGTTGACCCGCAGCGCCGGCGGTGAAGTCGTGGCCATGTTCCCCCAGAAACGACGCCCCCCGGATGCGCGGTATTTGATCGGTTTAGGAAAAGTCGAAGAGATCAAAAATTTCGCCTGCGCCCACGATGTAAATCTAATAATCTTCTACAACCATTTATCCAATGTCCAGCAGCGGAACCTGGAGAAATTTTTCGATATGAAAGTCATCGACCGGACGCGATTGATACTGGATGTCTTTGCCACCCGCGCCAGGAGCCTTGAAGGCAAATTACAAGTAGAACTGGCCCAATTACTCTACCTGATGCCCCGGTTGACCGGCAAAGGCGTCGAACTCTCCCGGCTGGGCGGCGGTATCGGCACCCGCGGACCCGGCGAAACCAAATTAGAAGCCGACCGCCGCACCATTAACAAACGCATTGCCCTCATCAAACAAAAACTCGAAAAAGTGATCCGGAACCGGGATATCCAGCGCCAAAGTAGAAAAGCAAATCCCATTCCCGTGGTTTCCCTGGTGGGGTATACTTCCGCAGGCAAATCCACCCTATTTCGGGCTTTGACCGGCGAAGAAACCGACATATCTCCCCTACTCTTCTCTACCCTGGACCCCGTATTACGGCGCGTGGAATTAAGTGAAATCGAAGAAGGCTACTGCCTTTTACTATCCGACACCGTCGGTTTTATCCGGCAAATGCCCAAAGAATTATTCCAGGCGTTTCAAGCAACGCTGGAAGAAATCGTTCAATCAGATTTAATATTACATATTATCGATGTCTCGGATCCCGATTATCTCAGCCGTAAAGAAGAAGTACAGGCCGTCCTGGACCATTTGGAAATACCCGCTGAAAAAATTATTCATGTTTATAATAAAATCGACCTACTGGAAAAATACCGGGCGCCCGATGCGGAATCCACGGGAATAATGGCGCCCACCAACAACGAGCCCACAGAATACACAAAACACACGGAAGATACAGGGAAAATTTTTATCTCAGCAACGCAAAAGCAAGGACTTCTGGAATTAAAGAAAGCTATCTTCGTCAAATACTTTAGCACTTACGGAAGATATCGGATCCGGATTCCCAAGGGCTTGATAAACCCCGATTCCATCCCCCACTGGGCCATTGTGCTGACTAAAAGTTTTCAAGAAGGAATGTTGCAAATTGAAATTTTGTGTTCGCAGGAAAACATGGTAAAATTTAAAGAAAAATACGGAGGTTATGTGGTATGCGTAAAGTGAAAACAACGATGAACTTAATATTAAAACCGGGAGTTTTGTTACTTGTCCTGGGTATTATGGGCTTTATAGGCTGCGGGGGGGTGAAGGTCAATACGGCTGTCGGGATACCGGAATTGGATACTGCACTTTACAACGATTCCGCCTATACAGCGGGTTGGTAAAAACTAAAAGCCGGCAAGCCCGATGAGGCCATCAAGAAATTTCAGGAAAGCGCCGTAGTCGATGAGAAACTGTATGTCGGGTTTGGCTATGCGTTCCTTGCCCAAAACAAAGTAAGCCTGGCCAAACAAAATTTCGAAAAAGCCCTGGCTATTAACCCCGGCAACTGGCAGGCCCATTTCGGATTGGCCTCCATGTATGAATCAGTAAAGGATATACCAAGGGCGTTTCATATCTATTCCCGGCTGCGGGCCAAATACCCTGAAAATAACCGCATCAAGATCAAATACGAGAATATCAAGGCCGTGGAAACCCAGCGGTTCCTGGATAAAGCCCGACAGTTCAAACTGGACAAACAAACCGACAAATATATCGACGCCCTTAAAGCAGCCGCTACCTATTCGCCGGAGATGACCGACATTGAAACCGAAATGGCCGACTTTTTCTATTCCCAGGGACAGTATGACAAAGCAGTGCTTCATTATGAAAA
>JAUPLE010001003.1 GCA_030837085.1 Acidobacteriota bacterium
ACCGATGCCATAAAATGAAGGTATGAACGAACAACCAATGGGTACAAGCAATAAAGCCTATCAAAAACCGAAACGGTTCTTTGAAGATTCAGGGGCTGTAAATCCAATATCATCATATTACGTGCATTTAGACAATGTGGCCAATGAGAAAGCCCAGGACATTAAAACTATGGTGGACCGGGGCCGGTATTTTTCCATTTTTGCCCCAAGACAGAGCGGCAAAACAACTTTTATCGAATCATTATGCGACCAATTACACCAGGACCCCACTTATGTGGCTATCTCATTAAGTTTCCAGGAGTATAAAAAACTGGACTCGCGAGAATTTTATGCGGAAATCGAAAAATATCTCTACGGCCAATTGCTCACAAGACTTAAACAAGTAAACTGCGACAAAACCGAAGCTGTTCAACAATTTCTTGACCAACACCATCTTACCAACAATATTTCTTTCAAAGCGTTGTTTGAAGGATTAAACGGCATTCTTCAATTTAAAAAAATCGTCGTTTTCATCGATGAATTTGATGGGATTCCACAGATCGAATTGGAGAGTTTCCTGACGACCTTAAGGGAATTATATCAAAAGCATAAAAAAATTACGCATAAAGCCCTCTACTCCATTGGGTTGATCGGGATTCGAAATATTACCAAACTGGTGGTGGGAGGAGTTTCACCGTTTAATATCGCGGATCATGTGGAAATACCGCCGTTTTCTTTGAAAAATGTCCGGGACCTTTATGCTCAATACACGGAAGAAACCAACCAACCCTTTACGGAAGAAGCGGTAAAAAGAATCCACGCGGAAACCAGTGGACAACCCTGGCTGGTAAACCGCTTAGGTACTATACTGACCATAAATATTAAACCCGGGACCATTGAACCGATCGACGAAAGCGATGTTGAACATGCCGTTCAACTCCTGCTGAATGAGAAAAATAGCCACTTTGACAACCTTTATGAAAAAGCCAAGCTGTACAAAGAGAGATTTGTGGAGATTGTGTTTGATCACGTCGAATATTATCCTGATGATGAGGAGCAATCGTGGTTAGCGCAGTATGGTCTTATCAAAAATAAAGACGGCCATGCCGTTGTCGCCAATAATATTTATAAAACCAGGTATATTAAAACTTTTTTCCGAGAAGCGAATGCGCTCCAGGAAATATCTTTCGAGGAATATACGCTCCCCGCGGACCGCCTGGATATTGAGAGGATATTGATGAATTTTAACCAGTACATCGCCCAGATTGGAGTTCGGGCCTTTTACCAGGAGGATAAACCCTATGAGAGGACCGGGCAATTTCTTTTGACCGCCTGGCTTTATCAATTTGTAAAGGGTGGAGAAGGAGAACTCCGCTATGAAGTCGCGACTGGGCTGGGAAGAATGGATATTCTTTTATCCTATAAAGGGAAGAAATATATTATAGAAACTAAAGTGAACCGTCATGATGATATTTCAGCAATATTGGAAGAAGGAGTAATCCAGTTATCCCGTAAATATTTAGCTACTGAGGGTGCAGGGGAGGGGTACCTGGTCATTTTCGATACGCGGAGAGCGGTGGGGAGTTCCTTTAAACCTCAATACCACCAGGGTGGCGATAAAAAAGTGACAAGTTTCACCATCGGCATCGGTCGAACTGATTAGAAGTCAGGCGAAAATGCCATTGGGGGATTCCAATTCCGGTAGATCGGAAGCAGGATATAATGCGAGCCTGTCGGCGAAGTAAAGGAAAGCCCTGCCCCCTTCCGAACAGGCAAACCGGTTGTCCGCTCCCACCGCCGCCCATTCATTGCCCGGCAAATGGTAAAAAGCGCCCACTATTTCCAGGCCTTTAATTTCTTTTTCATTTCCTTTTCCATTACCTTTATAGGATATCGCCGCCAGTAAAATTCCCTCAGAAGTTCCTATACAAATCCGGTCCCCCGGCGGGTTAAAGGCGGCCGAAAATGGCCTTACTATATTTTCAAGGGAAACGATTTCGTCCCCGGTTCCTGCATCCCATAGTTTGACGGTGTGGTCATCACCAGCACTGACAATGAGGCGTCCGTCAGGAGAAAAGTCTGCGGAGTGAACCCAGGATGAATGCCCGTTAAGAGTCCTTGTTTCCCTGCCGGTTTCCGCATCCCATATTTTGATGGTATTATCATGACTTGCACTGGCAATGGTGAATCCGTTGGGTGAAAAGGTGGCGGACTGAACATCGTTTGAATGCCCTGTAAGAGTCCTTATTTCTCTGCCGGTTTCCGTATCCCATATTTTGATGGTGTGATCACTACTTGCACTGACAATGGAGAGTCCATCGGGAGAAAAAGTCGCGGAATTCACCGTTTGGGTGTGCCCTGAAAAAGTTCTAATTATTCTGCCGGTTTCCGCATCCCATATTTTGATGTTGTGATCATAACCTGCACTGACAATGAAACGTCCGTTGGGAGAAAAAACAGCGGCACTAGTTCCACCTGGATGTCCATTAATAGTTTTGATTTCCCTGCCTGTTTCCGTATCCCATATTTTAATGGTGTTATCAGATGTTAAACTGACAATGGATTTTCTGTTGGAAGAAAAGATGACAGAAAGAACAG
>JAUPLE010001004.1 GCA_030837085.1 Acidobacteriota bacterium
AGGATTTCCTATCCCACGATAGGCTGGACTATTAAAAAGATAGACCGAGCAATAAAGAAGGTAGGTTTTCCTTATTTTGAACAAGGATTTCATATTCCACGGTAGGTTGGACTATTAAAAAGATACGCTGAGCTATCAATAAGGTAGGTTTTCCGTATTTTGGAGAAGGATTTCCTATCCCACGATAGGCTGGACTATTAAAAAGATAGACCGAGCTATCAAGAAAGCAGGTTGCCCTTATTTTGAACAAGGATTTCTTATCCCACGGTAGGTTGGACTATTAAAAAGATACGCTGAGCTATCAATAAGGTAAGTTTTCCGTATTTTGGACAAGGATTTCCTATCCCACGATAGGCTGGACTATTAAAAAGATAGACTGAGCTATCAAGAAGGCAGGTTGCCCTTATTTTGAACTAGGATTTTCTATCTCATGGAAAGATGGGCAAATAAAAAGATGCGCTGAGCTATCAAAAAGGTAACTTTTCCTGTCTTTGGACAAGGATTTCCAATTCCACAGGAGGTTATTCCTTTTAAAAACCAGCCGGGCCTGCTTTAAAGGTAAGATTTCCTTATCACGAGAAGAAAATCTTGTCTGGCACTTTTTTTATTAAGGGTCTGTCCTCGCCTGTCCCCTTTTCCTTTTTCCGGATCGGAACCTCGTCACGTCTGCACGTTTGCACGTCGTCACGTCGTCACGTCGTCACGCCAGCCCATTGAAATTTTTTTTCCGTTGAAGTAATATATCGTTATGAAGAAAAAAAACAGGCAAATTATTTTTTTAGATATCGATGGGGTACTGCAGCCCCACGGCAAGCAAGATCGCTTTGACCATGACCTGGATCAACTGAGGAAAGACTTAGCCGTAAAATATAATAACGACGAATATCTCCGAATGGACAAGTATGATCTTGGCGCCGTCTATTACGACTGGGACAAAGAAGCTGTCGAACGGTTAAGGAAACTTTGCGTCGATGTTCCCGCTGAAATAGTAATCAGTTCGGATTGGCGAGTCTTTTCACCGTTATCTCGATTGAAAGATTATTTTAGACTACATGACCTGGATCGATATGTTACCGGGGTCATCGAACAATTACCGGGGAGAGACCGGTGTGAAGAGGTCACCCACTATTTGAAAAATAACCCGGATATTCAGCGGTTTCTCATACTGGACGATGACAGCTTCTGGAGATTTGACCAACACTACCCGGACCAATTTGTACATACCTATTCTATTTTCGATGAAGAGAGCTATAAAAAAGCGTTGAGGATATTAACCAAAAAATAGCGAAGAGTCCAATCATTCGAGGATTAGGGAGTCTGCCCGATTTTGGAAATGAAAAGGAATAATTGTTAATGGTTAATTGTTAATGGGGAAGGCCAGAAATGGAGAGAAAAAAGAGTAAAGATTTATAAAAATTGACTAAAAACCTATCGATTTATATTATCATTATGAGGGTAAGGAGTATGTGATGAAAGTTGGGATATATAACGGAGAAGTATGGGCCGCCCCCATCCTCTTGTTATTGGTCGTTTTGTTCTTCGGCGCCTGGGTACGCTTCGACGGTCTCTCCAGGCAGGGAGTTGCTCCCGGCGACAGTTTCGAATATCTAAAAGAAGCCAAACTCTGGGCCGATGGTGAAACACCGAAATTCCTAAAAGGCCGGTTTTACCGGCCGGTTTCATATTTTTTGCAAGGAAAAGCCCTCCGGTTATTCGGTTATAACGATTATGCCATCAAAATGCTGAACGCCGGCATGGATTTAATCTCGATCCTCCTGGTTTTTCTAATTTTATCACTTTTAACCGTGAACTTGTGGACCGGCGCCGCCGGCGCCCTCTTATATTCCTTCCTCCCGGCGATCGTTAACCAGGCCCGCTGGGAAATGCTCCACGCCGAGTCTACATTTTTCTCGCTGTGGGCATTTTTATTTTTCATTTTATCCGTTAAAAGAGAAATCCAGGATAAAGCGGATAAAGTCCATTTTCTTTTTCTTGCATTAGCCGGGCTGAATGTCGGACTTGCAGCCAATACTCACCCGGATATGGCCTTTTTGGCCGTGGGGTATGTACTGTACCTGTTGGCAGCCTATTTTAACAAGACACAAATCGGGAAGTCTTTACAAACGTTCATTCTCCGGTCTTTTATTTTTTCCATTTCCTTTTTTGTTCCCTATGCCGTAGGCTTTTTTCTATTTGGCCCGGAGAAAGTGATCCGGGTGATTTTAAATGAAAGTTCTCTCTGTACTGCTTTTATGACAGATTTGCTGGGCTATGTCTCAAAGCCCGGCATATTTTTTGATATTTTTGCGCAACTGCTGAGAGGTTATTTTGGCAAACAATTCATTTTGACCCTGGTTTTATTGGTGGGCGTAGTATTTATAATGGGTTATAGGAAAGTGAAAAAGGAAAATGATCCCCCCTGGTTTTATTTAGCCCCGGTTTTACTGCTTTCCTATGCTTTTTGTTTTTGCTGCGTCCTTAAAACTTCGCCGGAGCAGCGAGTTCTAATGCCATTGGTTCCCCTGGTGATATTCATTATCGTCCCGTGGTTCTATCAATTCTTTGCCCAATTCACCGGCAAATATTCGACGACGGCCTTCTTTTTCCTTTTCGTAATCGTGTTTCTATTGAATCCAAAGACGCTGCCCGGGCAGACGCCGGCTAGGTCCCCCATTCGTTTCATTTATGATATCCTGGGGCAGGAGGTCAAGCCGAGAAATAAATTATTGATTGCACCGGCAATCGTATGGGATGGTAAAGGATTCCAGCATGAGTTCTATTTCGGTAGGGAGAGCGCAATCTATCTGGCGGCGCTTCCTATCGCTGAAGAATATAATTTGAAATCTCTCAGCGCCTTACTGAAGAGCAAAAGAATTCGTTATATCTTCCTTGATTATAACGATATGCAAACAGTGTTACTCAAGCCGGGGTGTCCTATTCCCCTTAAAAGTTTTCGCAACTGGCTCAGGAATGATAAATTCCACTATTCCTTGGAAAAAGATTTTGCCATTATCCGGGAATACATTCAACTCAGGGGTGGGATTCTCATCAGCGATACACCCTATGGCCAGTTGTATAAATTGACTGATAAGAAACAGGGGAATTCCGGGCGCGCGCAGCGAAACCCGGTTAAACCTTAAACCAAAGGAGGCCATATGAATAGCTGCGAGAAAAAGTCGCTTACGGTAGTCATACCGGCCTATAATGAAGCCCAGCCTTTACCCCTGGTATTACCGGGGTTACTGTGTTATGCGCGGGAGAAAAATCGGCGGGTATTAATTGTCGAAGACGGTTCCACGGACAATACACGGCAGATCCTGGAACAATTTTCAGGAGACGATAATTTAAAAGTGATTCATCACAAATTGAACCGGGGATATGGAGGGGCGCTTAAGTCCGGCATCGAAGCCGTAGATACCGAATATATGGTAACCATCGATGCGGATGGCCAACATTATTTGGAAGATATCGATAAATTGGAAGAAGCGATGATAGTTAATGACGCGGATATGGTGGTGGGTTCGCGAAAAGGGCACCATGCGGCCTCTTTATATAGGGGATTTGGTAAATGTTTACTGCGCTGTGTGGCGAAACTATTAATGCACATCCCTATTTATGATATCAATTCCGGGATGAAGATATATCGAACCGATCTGGCAAAGCAGTATCTCCATCTTCTCCCGGATTCCATGGCTTTCAGCGACGTAATCACCCTGGTATTTATCAGCAGCAAAAACCGGGTCCTGGAAATCCCGATACGAATTAAAGAACGGATCGCCGGGAAAAGCACTATCGGGACGATGACCGCGCTGGATACGTTAAAGGAAATAATGAATGTCATCGTGTTGTTTAATCCCATGAAAATATTTTTGCCTATTGCGCTGTTGTTTGTATTAGTGGGTTTGTGGTGGGGGATTCCTATAATCCTGAGAGGCGGGGGGGTAACGCCCGGGATGAGTCTTTTGCTTACCATTGGAATTTTTAGTTTTTTATTGGGGCTTATTGCCGAGC
>JAUPLE010001005.1 GCA_030837085.1 Acidobacteriota bacterium
CAAAAATCCCGTGCAATTGAAAAAAATCTCGTGCATTTGCCAAAAATCTCGTGCATTTGCCAAAAACCTCGTGCATTGGTCAAAAATCCCGTGCAATTGCCAAAAACCTCGTGCAATTGAAAAAAATCTCGTGCAATTGCCAAAAATCCCGTGCAATTGCCAAAAAACTCGTGCAATTGAAAAAAATCTCGTGCATTGGCCAAAAATCTCGTGCATTTCGTTCCTTACCAGGTTTTATTGATATCTCCGGGCGTAGTCAAATCTGCGCCGTTTATATTTTCAATAAAGACGCACTTATACAAGATACTTATCCTTTTAAGAAAAACATGTGAGGATTTGGGAACAGCCATTCATGACGGCTTGCCGTCGCCCAAAGGCCCTGAAAATGTTGCCGCCAAAAGGAGGCGCACCAAGGCACCACGACACCAAGGTTATTTTTCTTCGCGGTCCTTCGCGTTTAAAGGGTGTCCCGCCGGGACCTTCGCGGCTAAACTCCCGTGTGTTCCGTGGGCTTATTTCCATACCCATTGAAAAATAAACTATTTTCTTTTAAAATACAATATCTCAGGAGGCGATTTTATGGGACCATCAAATGATGTAACTAGAAAAGAATTTCCCGTTATGGTCAATGCGTTGATCCTAACGGTGGTATTTATTATCTCCGTATTATTATGGAATACCGTGGTGCTTTACCCGGTGAAACTTTTTGTCGTAGGACTGCATGAACTGAGTCACGGTTTGGCTGCCGTTTTGATGGGAGGGAAAATCAGTCATATCCAGATCGACAGCCGGATCGGCGGTTATTGTGTTTATGCCCTGCCAGCCCAGGCCGGTTTTTTCCAACAATCGCTTGTTGCGGCGGCCGGTTACCTGGGCAGTATGCTCTGGGGAGCATTGATTTTTATCGTTGCATCCAGGACGCGGTTCGATAGGGCAATTACTTTTATTATCGCTTTGATGATGCTGGTGATTTCCTTCTATGTTATTAAAACCGGCGAGCTATTCGGAATCATATTCTGTCTGGCGTTTACGTTATTCCTCTTTGTCGCAATCCGTTGGTTTTCGCCTTTATTTCATAAGATATTCCTGAAATCCCTGGGTTTAATCAGTTGTTTATATGCCATTATCGACATCAAAGAAGACGTTATCGACCGAAGCGGGATCGGCAGCGACGCGGATAGGATAGCCAAGCTGTTTGGAGTTCCCAATCTTGCCATGGCAATCGGTATAAGCTGGATCGTGTTGGCGATAATAATCCTGGTTTTCACCTTAAAAGTTTCTTTTAAGAAACGTATATAATGACCAGGCACCTTTTCGAGAAAAGGTGCCGCCGTTTCGGACCTCCAAAAGCTTTTGATAAACTACTTTATTTGGATACTCCCATTTCTTTTAACAGGTAATCGACAGCACTGAATTTTTCAAGGGACCATAAAATGTAGCGAATATCTACCCCAATGGAACGACTATATGACTCATCCCAGGCATAGTCATTAATTGTTGCCTCAAAAACCCGGTCGAAATTAAGCCCCACTATTTGACCCTTCGCATTCAATACCGGGCTGCCGGAATTTCCGCCCGTAGTGTCTGCGTTGTAAAGCATGGCCACCGGCACATCTCCTAATCCCGGATGCTTAAATTGTCCGAAATCCTTCGCATTCAAAAGGTCTATCAACTTCTGGGGCGCCGTAAAAGGTTCCTGGCCATGATGCGCATTATGCTTCTCTACCACCCCGGCCAGGGTAGTAAACGGTGTCATGCGAACTGCATCCGCCGGGGAATACCCCCGCACTCTACCGAAAGTCAACCGAAACGTACTGTTGGCATCCGGGATAAAATCTTTCCCGATAAACTCCTTTTTAACATCGATCAACTGCGCTAATAACGGATCAAGAATCCCTTTCTCCCGCTTTTCAGCATCTTTCATTTTCCGGAAAGAAGGATAAAGTCCACGGGCCAACACAATGAAAGGATCAGTCTCAGCTTGTAACTCCCGTTCGGACTTTTTGAATAATCCCGTCACTACTGCCGGATCATTTAGTTTTGTCTCTTTATAAGCCTTTTCAATAAAAGCATCAATTGCTTTCTCCGGCTCGTTGTTTTCAATAATACCCTGCACCGCCGGTATCTGTTGTTCCCCTTTGAGCCTGGTCGCCCGCGTCAGCATCTCTTTAAATACGGCTTTATCCGCGGGCTCGTAATAGTTTCTTAACTCCAGTTCCACCCGCTTTACCGTACGTTCGAAATTACGGTCCATATAATCCTCTTCCCGTTCCGTATCTTTTTTCTGCCGTTCACAGGCAGCCAGGTAGATTTTAAAAGCCGTACCCATCATGGTGCTGATCCTGGAACTGACCAGGTATTCTACCGTCATATTAAAACCTGAATTCGACCTTTTCTCATCATAAACAGCTTTAATATTGTCCAGCAGTTTCCCATATTTTTTCTGCCGGGTTGGGTCGGAGACAATAAATTCCTGGAGCACTTTTTCTTTTTCCAGGCGTTTCTCCGCCAGGTGGAGATTTTTCAAACCCTTTAATTGTCCCCTGGACCGAGTTACGTTATTCCAGAGACCTTTGAGAGAAGCTGAAAGCTTGATAGCAGTACCACGGTCCAGTTTGCTCATCTTTTCTTTTAATTTGATAATCCAATCATAAAGGTCGACTACAAAAGGCATACGTACTTCTTCTTCATAGGCCAGGAAATGGGAAGTATTATGCCGACGAGTTGTACCGGGATAACCCAGGATGAATACGAAATCTTCAGCCTGGACGCCTTCCGGCGCTACGCACAGGTATTTTTTGGGGTGAAAGGGTATATTAGCCGAAGCGTAGTTAGCGGTAGAGCCATCCGGCGCCACATAGGCGCGCA
>JAUPLE010001006.1 GCA_030837085.1 Acidobacteriota bacterium
TGAATCAACACCTGGACCAAATGGAGCGGATGCTGCAGCGGGTGATCGGTGAGGATGTCGAATTGACCTTTCTCCGCAAGCCGGGACTGGGAATGGTCAGGGTTGAGCCCACCCAACTGGACCAGGTAGTGGTCAACCTGGCCGTAAATGCCCGTGATGCCATGGCTAAAGGGGGGAAACTGGTTATTGAAACTCTTAATGTGGAACTGGATGAAAACTTTGCGGCCGGGCATATGGGCTGCGTACCGGGACCTTATGTACAATTGTCTGTTTCGGATACAGGTCATGGCATCAGCCCCGAAGTAATGACCCATATTTTTGACCCCTTTTTCACCACCAAGCCCAAGGATAAAGGAACAGGCCTTGGACTCTCCACTGTCTACGGGATTGTAAAACAAAACAATGGCTTTATCACCTGTCACAGTGAACCGGAGGTAAAGACCGTTTTTAATATATACCTGCCCAGGGTTGATGCACTGGAGGGCGTTTTACCGGAAGCCGCGGGAATTGCGACTGAAACCTTTGGAAAAGAAACCATCCTGGTAGTGGAAGACGAACAAACAGTTCGAGGTTTGGCCGTGCAAATGTTAAAACAATACGGTTATAATGTTCTTGAATCGGCCAACGGCAGTGAGGCGCTGGAGCTTTGCCGGAAACGACGGAAGCCCGTTGACCTGGTTTTGACAGATGTTGTCATGCCCAACATGAGCGGTCCGGAGTTTGTCCAGCAGTTGCGCTTAATGTGGAATAATGTGAAAGTACTCTATATGTCGGGGTATACCGAAAACACCAGCATAAATCAATGCATCCAGGAGTCAGGGGCGGAATATATCGGCAAACCTTTTAAACCCCAGGCCCTGATCGCCATGGTGCGCAGTATGTTGGATAAAGGAAATTAATCCTTATAGCGATCCAGGAAGTTGTTTAAGGCTTCAACGTGAGCGCGGTCCGCTCCCCTTAAACTATCGACAAGTGTTTTTATCCCCGTATCGGTAGATTCTATATAAAACGAATGATGTCTATTCTCTATTTCCAATTCCAGGTGAGTGACCATACGAATAATCTGTTCGGGAGTCAACGTATCCCAGTTCTCTAAAAAATATCTGCGGGTTTCCTCTGTTTTGTTCAAGACATGAAGAAGCATGGATTCAGCATCTTCCTTTTGAAGAAATAAATCCGTGGCCTCGAGAAAAAAATTCCTGGCCATTTCCACCTGTTTTTCATGGAGTTTTTCCTCATCCGATAAGTTCTTCAAGAACATGCCCACATCCGGGTATTTATGAGAGATTTTCTGCGCCATGAACAAATAGAGTTCGGCGGCGCCGGCTTCTGCGTTTTTTAGATGCGAAAAAATAGTATATATTCCCATTTTACCTCTATCACTTCTGTTTAGTTCCAGTAAAAATACCCGGGGGTGCTTCAGCGCCAGACGCTGTTCAGATAGTTAAATCTAATGGTATTGTCCTACAAATCGGCCCCCCGCGCCGCGGGGTGCTTTCGTTTGTTCCAGTAGAGATAACCGGGGATGCCAATGGCTACGAGCAATACTCCCATTACCGAATTAATCAATGGCGCTTCTCCTTTGCTAAAAGCAGTGATGTCGTTATATAAAGTAAAAACAACATAAACCGCGGAAAAAAATACAAAAAGAATAGGCACGATAGGGTATCCCCATACGCGGTAGGGCCTCGGCGCGTCAGGCATTTTTTTACGCAGTACAATCACGCTGTAAGCCGCGGCGGCATAGAATATCCAGGAAACAAAAATAAGCATATCGGTTAATTGATCGAAGGTGCCGGAAAGAACAAGAAGCGAGGCCCAAATTCCCTGGGCCACCAGGGCCGCGCCGGGCGTCCTGAATTTCGGGTGCACAATGCCCAGGCTTTTAAAAAAATGTTTTTCTCGCGCCATGGCAAACGGCACCCGCGCGGACATCATCAATATCCCGTTTGCCGCCCCAAAGGTGGAAATCATAATAGCCACGGCGATCAGGCTGCCGCCCAGGTTCCCCCAAAATGAACTGGCCACATCGGTAGCCACCAGGTAGGATTGGCCCGCGGCTTCGGCTGCCTTGTAACGTATGGCCATTGTTTCGACGGGGATGATGTAAATATAAGCAAGGTTAATAATAATGTAAACGATGATGGAGATGATCATACCGATGGCCATGGCTTTGGCGACGTTTTTATGGGCATCTTTGATTTCTCCGGCAACGAAGGTGACGTTGATCCAGCCGTCATAGGCCCAGAAAGCGCCGGCCATGGCGGCAATAAAAAGGAAGAACAGCGAAGTAGATGACGCATTGGCGATGGCAGGTGTAGACTGCGTCCAATTGGCAACATTACCGTGGCCAAGGGTAAAGGCAAAAACCACGATGACGCCGATGGCGATTATTTTCATGGCAGTAACGACAACCTGGACTTCACCGCCTAATTTGACGCCCAGGTAATTAATGAAAGTTAGAAATGCCAGTAAAGCAATAGTGCTCATTTTCAGGCCGAAGAATTTAAAAGGTGTAATATCGCCCAGCATGGGGATATGTATGGCAAAGGCTTCAAGGCTGGCGCTGAGTCGCGGGAAAGTGAAAAAATACCCGAGGGAGTCGGAAAAGACATAAGCGATGGAAGCGATGGAACCGGACTGGATAATAGCAAAGCAGGCCCAGCCGTAGAGAAAGCCGATAAA
>JAUPLE010000110.1 GCA_030837085.1 Acidobacteriota bacterium
AAATCATAGTCGGAAAATTCATCTTCATTTCCTCTCCCACGGGAGCCAAACAAAATAAACTTTACTCTCCTGCTCGTTAAAACACCCAAAACTTTTTGCTTGAATAACGGGACAATATTTTTTTCCATGGAGAAATACTATCACAAAGCAATCGCTTAAGCAAGAGTTTTTTTACAGATAATTCGTGGACCTGCTTTGGTTAGCGGTGGAGTGGTGAGTGGTGAAAAAAATCTGTGTTAATCTGTGTAATCTGTGGACCTTGTTTTTTCTTCTCTTCTTCTCAGTCCGTGTTCGTCGCCTGTCTGTGGCTTAAAGGTTATATTTCGGCAAAATCCGCACTTTTACCCTGGCTGCATTTCTCCCGGTATTGGTTTGTTTAATAAATACCAGGTCATAGTCGCCATAAAAACCCACTCCCGGCTGCCAGTAGAAAATACCTCTTTGGGAATCAAGGGTCGAACCGATAGGAAGCGGCCTTAATTGATCATTCACCACCAGGTAGCCCTTGCAATTAAGCAGCGGGACATCTTCCCTTGCTTGCGTTAAGTAAATCTCAATTCGCTCCAATTCCTTTATTTCAATTTCGATAATGCCGTCTTCACCCGGATACATTTCCTGCCTGTCCGGGGATTCCTGCACTGGATCAGTCAAAGGTCAGGCAGAATCATTGTCGGCTTCTTTGGCAGTAATGATTTTATCTGGCACTCCCGGTGAACTGATTCGAATAGTTGCTTGGCCATCGATAGTATCTGCATCTTCGGCAGCCTGTAATGTTACTGTTTGATACGTATTCCAGTCGGTTGTAGTAAAAACTAAACTGGATGAACCGGGGGATACACTTATATCGGTATCTCCATCAAAAAAAGTCACAGCAACGGTTAAATCGGAAGTAGGTTGGGCTGAGAGTTTAAGTTGAAAAGTACCTGTCCCCCCTTCTAATACAGTCACTTCATTCTTGTCCGTGACAAAATTAAGCGTATCATTATCAATTTCCGTTGCAATAATATCTTTATCCGGTATCCCGGATATATTAGAGCAACTTATGCGAATTGTTGCTTGACCATTGATGGTATCCGAATCCTCTTTGGCTCGTAATGTTACATTCTGATAGTTATTCCCATTGGTTGTGGTAAAAGTAAGCACAGAGTTTTCCGGTTTCACCGTTATATCACTATCCCCTCTTACCCAGCTTATATTGGCTGTAACATCAGAAGCAGGAAGTTTCGAAAGTTTGACTTTCAAAACATTTGTCCCTCCCTCAGGGATAGATACAAAATCTACATCTGTAACAAAGTGTATGGAATCTGTATCAAATTCTGTTGCAATAATATTTTTATCTGGAATGCCAACAGCGCTTATACGAATTGTTGCCTGGCCATTGATGGCATCCGTATCGTCAGCAGCATTTAAAGTCACGATTTGGTATGTATTCCAATTGGAGTTTGTAAAGGTCAGGCTTCCACCCGATTCCACAGAAATATCCGTATCGCCACTTACCCGGGTTACGGTTGCTTGAATATTCGCAGCCGGCTGATTAGAGAGTTTGACTTGAAAAGGGGCAGTTGATCCTTCATTGATCGTAACACTACTTGTATTGGTTATAAATTGAAGGGTATCATTATCTTGTTCCGTTGCAGTTAAGTCTTTATTTTGTATCCCAGACGCACTAATTCGAATCGTTGCCGAACCATTGCTGGTGTCAATATCTTCATTGGCTGCTAATGTAACTGTTTGATTTTGATTCCAGTTGGAAGAAGTAAAGGTTAAGCTTGAACCGGTTTGGATATTAATATCGGTATCGCCGCTTACCCTGGTAACAGATACCGATACAGTGGAAGCTGGTTGGGCTGAAAGTCTGACAGTGAAATCAGCGGTTCCTCCTTCCGGGATATTAAGACTATCTGTATTTGTTACAAATGTGGGTGTTGGCGAGGGTTCTTTCTTTTTTTTCAAAAGCAAAACCACGGCAGCAACAATTACCACGCCACCGACTACTAATAAAATCGGGAATTTCTTGCTTTTCGTTCCAGGCTTTTTCCCCTCTTCCACGATTATTCTTTCACCTTTTATGATCATTTTATAGATACTAAGATTTTCCAATGCAACGCCCTCTACCGATTCAACGCCATAATCCTCTTTTGCCCTGCGGTAATTTTCTTCAGCAAGCAGAGTTTCTCCTTTTTTTTCATAGATAGCCCCAAGGAGAAGGTAGCACTTCCCTAGTATCTCTTTCTTTTCTACTTCTAAACTCTTTTCGCTTATTGTAACGATTACCCGTTCTAGGCTGGTTTTTGAATTGTCATAAAGGCCGTTATTGTATTCCTCTACTGCTTTCTCATATTGAAAATCGATTAGGCGTTTTTTTATTAATCTCTCAAATTCCATTATCATTATGTAATTTAATATTGGGCTCAAACTCGGTTCGGTATCAATTTTTCTTTTTACCACTCTATTATATATGGGAAGACTGTTCAAATCCACACCAGCGATGGATTCAACACTATATTCTTCTTTTGCCCTTCGATAATTCTCTTCTGCAAGAGACATAGTTCCCTCTTTTTCATAGATGGCGCCAAGAAGGAGATAGCATGCACCAAACATATCCTTTTTTTCCTGGCCTTGACCTTTTATTGTACCTAATATCCGCTCAATCCTGTATTTTGCATTGACGTACTGTCCTTTATTGAATTCCTCTTTCGCCAATTGAAATTGTTTGACGACATCTCCCCCGCCTTGAGAATATACAAAGAGATCACCGTAAAAAACAACTGCGATAATAACCGCTATGGATATTAGTTTTCTTAGACCTCTCGAATAAATCATTTTAGTCACCTAATCCTCGGTTTTCATACACCTAAACCCCTCTTTATCAAGCGGTTCCGCCTGCCTAGTATTCCCTATTCTTAAATCCTCTTCTTGGGACAAATAGCCCCCACCTTTCAAAAACTTACCCTGTAGCCATTCCCAGACATTCCCGGCCATATTCACGACGCCAAAGGGCGAAGAGAACGGTTCAAAACTCTTTACAGGCGCGGTGCCTTTATATCCGTCTTTGTCTTTATCGCCCTCCAGGGTATCAAAATTTGCCCGCCATTGGCCATTGGAATCGGGCGCATCCGGCGCTTCATTTCCCCAGGGATAGGTCAAACTTCCTTTCCCGGCAACATATTCCCATTCATCTTTATTGGGCAATTGGAAACCATATTTTTTGCAGTATTTTTCTGCCTCTTTAAAAGTAACGACAGCGGGAAATCCATCTCCATCGTTTATATATTCATTGCTCTCGTTAGAGGGAATAAGCAAATTCTCGTCTTTTAAATATTTCTTGAACTGCGCATTGGAAACTTCATATTTATCTATCCAGAAATTCTTTTCCGGGATGTAAATCATTCGGTGGCCGGTAAGCTCAGTTCCAAAGGTAATCTCATAATAGCCTTTTTCATTTTTATTGATTGGTTTATCCCAGTATTTCTCCGGCGGTAAATTTTTATCCGCTGCTTTTACCCTATCCCTTAAATCCTTGAGGTAAATCGAATTGGGGTAGTTTCGTTTGAATGCTATGTATTGATTGAGATTTACTTTATCCTTTATGGGTGCGTACTGAGTTTCGCCATTTTTTCGTTGGTATTGTTCATCATTCACGATTTCGATATTTAATTGAAAAATAAAGACATTGACTTCATCAAGCATTCTACTGACTTCTTCATTACCAGGAGTATTTGGGGGTCTGTCTAAAAAATCGCGGCATTTTTCTA
>JAUPLE010001007.1 GCA_030837085.1 Acidobacteriota bacterium
TCATACCTGCGTTTCAGGGATGAGACTCATTTTTCTCCCTCTGCTGTTACAACAAATCGTGGACTGCTTTACTCGCGAATTCTGGATTATTTCGGCGCAATGAGGGCAATGCCAGACGAGCAAGTCGCCGGACCGGGCGCGCCACACTTTCCGCGATTGTTCCATGTTGCTATGGCACTTGACAATTGCAGTCTTTTGGGATGAAAATACCTGAGTATCAACTCAATGCTATTTTTGTAGTCAAGCAGTTTTATTGTTGGAAAGCCCAGACCAATGATTTGTGCCTGGGCTTTGCCTGACTTGCTGCCGCAGAAAAACTTCCTATAAAAAGAGATCATCATGGAAAAAAACAATTCTGATGCAATTCTTAAAATCAAAGAGGTAAGTAAAGCCTTTCCAGGCGTAAAGGCATTGGATCGAGTATCTTTGGAAGTTTTCCAGGGAACCATCCATGGAATTGTCGGAGAAAACGGGGCAGGGAAGTCCACGTTGATGAAAATATTATCGGGGGTGTATGAAAAAGATAGCGGTGAAATCATCTTTGATGGGAATAAGATTGAAAAAATCACCCCCATCCAATCCATGAATATGGGATTAAGTATTATTTATCAGGAGTTAAATCTTATTAATACGATGAGCGTGGGGGAAAATATTTTTTTAGGCAGGTTTGCTGAAACAGGGGGAAGAATAGGCGTCCACTCAAAGGCGCGTCGCCTCCTGGATAGCATTGGATGCAAAATCGATACACAAAAGCAAGTTTCTGAACTAAGCGTTTCAGACAAACAAATGATCGAAATCGCAAAAGCATTATCCTTTGATTCAAAACTCATCATTATGGATGAGCCGAGCAGCAGCCTTACAGCTGAGGAAATGCAGCAATTGATAAAAATTATTCATGATTTAAAAAATAAAGGGATTGCAATAATTTATATATCCCATAAATTGGATGAAATATTTAATTTTTGCGACGTTGTGACTGTCATGCGAGACGGTCACATGATCGACACAAGAAACGTCAATGCAATATCTCGAAATGAAATGATTTCCATGATGGTGGGCAGGACGATAGAAAATGAATATCCTCCCCGTCCCGATTGTGTCGGCGAAACGATTCTTGAAATCAAAAATATTAATACGAAAAAATTAAAAAACGTACACCTTACCCTCAAAAAGGGTGAAATATTGGGTTTGGTGGGGCTGGTGGGCGCTGGAAGGACAGAACTGGTAAGAGCACTTTTTGGAGCGGATAAAGTAAATAAAAAGAGCATCTATATAGATGGAAAACCTGCCAGGATCAACAATCCAATAGATGCGATAAAACAGGGTCTTGCCATGGTGCCCGAAGACAGGAAACTTCAAGGTCTGTTATTGCAGTTTGCGGTCGATAAAAATATTTCATTGGCAAGCCTTGGTAAATTAACCTCTTATGGTTTTATCAATCAAAAAGAAGAAGGGAATATTAGTGAAAGACAAATTAAATCACTGAACATCAAAACGCCTTCTTCTAAAACTAAAATTCAAATGTTGTCCGGCGGAAATCAGCAAAAAGCGATTCTTGGCAGATGGTTGGAGATAAAACCCAAAATATTAATTCTGGATGAACCCACAAAGGGTATTGATGTTGGCGCCAAATATGAGATTTATCTTCTAATGAAGAAAATCGTTGAAGATGGCGGTTCAATTATCTTAATTTCGTCTGAATTACCGGAAGTCTTGCACATGAGCAATAGAGTTGTCACTATTTGCGATGGAAGAACTAACGGAGAATTTGATCCATCACAAGCTTCAGCTGATGAAATTATGGCAAAAGCCTTTGAGTTCGCATAAAAAACAATGGACAATAAAATGACAATACAATCGATCATTAAATTACTCAAGAATAATCTCATTCTGGCAGGTATCGCCGTATTAATTATTGTTACATCTCTCGTTGAACCGAAATTCCTTTCCAGCGAGAATCTTCAAAATATACTTCGTCAGTTTGGCACCCTGATCTTTGTGGCTCTTGGAATGACATACGTCATTATGGCGGGCTTTATCGACCTTTCAGTGGGCGGTATTATCTCTCTTGTGGCTGTCGTGACGGTTACATTGATCGATAAGATTGGACAAGGCCCCGCCATCTTGGTTGGTATCTCAATCGGATTAGTTTGCGGACTATTAAATAGTTTTCTAATTCTCTCCAGTGGAGCCCTTACCCAGGCAGAGGCTTTGTTTTTAACCTATGGTATGAGTCTTGTCTTTAGCGCAATCGCATTGATTTACACACAAGGCGTAACACAGTTTTTGACCTATTCGAAAACCAGTATTTCATTGTTCGACGCAATCAATTCAGGTACCGTTGGCGTAGTTTCGATTTCTTTTATTATTTTCCTCGTCTGTCTTCTTATTCTCTATGTCATAGAGAAAAGAACCTACCTTGGAAGGTCAATCGTTCTGGTCGGGGGAAATAAGGTAGCTGCCCGTTTAGCTGGGATTTCAATTAATAAATCCATCATTTTTATTTATGCGATTTCAGGAGTCATGACAGCAATTGGCGCGGTGATTTTAGTCGCCAGAGTTACCCTGGCCTCGCCTGTGATGGGCACGCCTTATATGACGAATGCAATTTTGGCGGTGGTGGTAGGTGGAACTGCTTTAATAGGTGGAAAAGGCAGTGTTCTTTGGACCGTCGTTGGAACTTTGTTGCTCATATTGATGGGGAATTGTCTAAACCTGATGGGTGTTTCAACTTATATACAATATATGCTCAGAGGAGCTATCTTGATCCTGGCAATCTGGCTGGATAACCGAAAACAATTTTCGGAGGGCAATTAGCGATGATTACAAACATAAAAGAATACACAAAGAAAGTGTTGGCCCTGCAAAAAGCTTTTTTGGCTATCCTGGCAGTGGTTTTTATCATGGCGTTGTTTAACCTTAATGATAAAACCAAAACAGAGTTCTTTACGAGTTACAATTTTATCGATCTGCTCAAATCGAATTCCATTTACCTGCTCCTTGGCATGGGTGAGACTATCGTTTTAATAGCGGGGGGCGTTGATCTTTCCATCGGCGGAGTAATGACAGTTTCCGGCATCCTCGCAATTATTCTAA
>JAUPLE010001008.1 GCA_030837085.1 Acidobacteriota bacterium
ATAATCGGTGAAGGATTCCTCTAATCGGGAACTCCCTGGGTAGATATTGGAAAAATTAAATTTCAAAACCAGGTAGCTATTTTTCCCTTCCGTAGGATATTGGTGGATATAAGTTCCTTCAAACAAAGAATCAAACTGGTCTTTTCGGTAAATATCATAATATTCTTCCAGGATGGCAAGAAATAATGATTTTCCAAATCGACGCGGCCGAATGAGAAATAAAAATCCCCCTTTTTCCTCGATAGTCCTTATAAAACGGGTTTTATCAACATAATAGAGATTCTCTTTCCTGAAATCACCGAAATCCGATTTGCCATACGGAATACGTTTTATTCTCTGTTCTTCTGTCATATACCTATCTTAAACAAAAAGAGCCCATTTGTCAACATTTCTCGTTCGCTAATACCTATCCTTGTACTCTTCGCTGAAGTCGGTTATTGCTTTTTTAACGGCTTCATATAATTTGGGGTACACGGTCCTACAAACGGGACCCCCAGCATGGAGGGAGTGGCAAACTTCCTTCAGCATAAGAGCCGGAAAATGCCCAGGTGTGGAATCAGCAGGTTCGGTCCTACAAACGGGACCCCCTGCATGGGGGGGGAAAATAAGCCCCTCGACATTTTATAGTTGATTTTTACTCGATAAACTTATATACTTAAGTCTCATGAATAATGAAAAATCCAAGATCATCCGGCAAATGTTTTCCATAAAAATCTGTATTCTGTATTCCCTGGTCCTGTTATATATTTCATTTCAACAAACGATTTTTGCCCATATCCAGAAGAATATCGATTTTGACCATCTTACACGGGAAGACGGCCTCTCCCAGAATAATGTATACGGGATATTGCAAGACTACAAAGGATTTATGTGGTTTGGCACCGAGGACGGTTTAAACATGTACGACGGCTACAAATTCACAATATTCAAACCAGACCCGAATGACCCGACCAACATTAGCGATTCTTATATCAATTGCCTTTACGAAGACCGAACCAATAACCTGTGGATTGCCACAGGGAGCGGCGGCTTGAATCGCTTCGATCGTGAAACCGCCAGGTTTAAGCATTACAAAAGCCAACCGGGCGATATCAACAGCCTGAGCAGCGATTGCGTCACTGCAATTTCCGGGTGTTCATCAAAGCCGGAAATACTCTGGCTTGGCACCAGCGGCGGCGGGCTAAATAGATTCGATACGAAAACAGAACTCTTCACCCAATATCGTTCTATCCCGGGAAACCCAAACAGCCTGAGCAGCGACGATATCTATCAAATTTTCGAGGACCGGACCGGAGCGCTCTGGATTGGCACTCTCGGCGGCGGCCTTAATAAATTTTCCTGCCAAAAAGAAGAATTCGTTCGTTTCCAAAACGATCCCCTGGATCCCCACAGCCTTAGCAACAACGATGTATTTGCCATATACGAAGATCGTAAAGGCAGACTCTGGATCGGAACCGATAAAGGACTTAATCTTTTTGACCCTGCAAAAAAAGAATTTATCAACTACTTTCATGATCCTGCTGACCCGGGAAGTTTGAGCCAGGATCGAATCCGTGCTATTTTCGAGGATCATAAGGGTACGTTGTGGGTGGGGACCATTGGCGGCGGGTTGAATAGGTTAGTCCGGGAAAATAATAATAAATTGGAATTTGTGCACTACCGGATGAGCCCAACAAATCCCAACGGCCTGAATAAGGATGATGTTTTTTGCATTTATGAGGACCGCTTCGGCGTCCTTTGGTTTGGCACCGAAGGCGGCGGGCTTAACAAACTGGACCTGGAAAAGAAACCCTTCTATCATTACCGGGCGAATAATCCCCTGGACCCTAAGAGTTTAAGTAACAACGATATCTGGGCCATCTGCGAGTCCCGTAAAAACCCGGGGACCGTCTGGATCGGAACCAAAGGCGGAGGACTTAATAAATTTGACCGAAAAAATGAAACTTTTTATCATTATCGCCACAATCCCGACAATCCTAACAGCATCGGCTGCGATTCGATCTATTCACTATTCGAAGACCGGGCCGGCGATCTCTGGATTGGCACTGACGGCGAAGGCCTCAACCGTATGGATGTGGAAAAAGGGACCTTTACCCGTTATATCCCCAATCCCGATGACCCCGAAAGCATAAGCGGCGCCGATATATGGGCCATAGTCGAAGACCGGCAAGGAATGTTATGGGTCTCTACCCCTTATGATGGGCTTAATAAGCTCAACCGGGAAACCGGTAAATTCACCCACTACCATTACAATCCCGATGATCCGAAAAGTATCAATAGTAATAATATCTGGGCGCTTTATTTAGACCGGGCGGGAGTGCTCTGGGTCGGCACCGACAGCGGCTTAAATAAATTCGACCACGAAAAAGACGCGTTTACCCTGTATAGTTCCCAGGGCGATAACCCCAGCAGCTTAAGCAACGGACGCATCCTTTGCATTTACGAAGATCATACGGGTATGCTCTGGTTAGGTACCCTGGGCGGTGGACTTAATAAGTTCGACAGGCTAAATGAAAAATTCACCCGTTATACAGAAAAAGAGGGGCTGTCCAATAATGTGATCAATGGTATACTGGAGGAACTCCCCTTGCCTACCGGTTCGGATTATTATCTCTGGCTCAGTACCAACGGGGGAGTGCTCCGCTTTAACCCACTCACCGGGGAATCTAAAATGTATAACAAGGACGACGGCCTCCAGGGCAACGAATTCAATGCCGGGGCTTATTATAAAAATAGTGACGGTGAGATGTTTTTCGGGGGCACCAATGGGTTTAACTACTTTAATCCCCGGGACATCAAAGATAACCCCTTCATACCACCGGTCATGATTACAGGTTTGCAGGTAATGAATGAAGAGGTGAAACCCGGGAAAAAGATCAATGGACGCATCATTCTAACCCGCACTATTTCCGAAACCAGGGAAATTACACTGTCTTTTAAAGATAATATAATTTCGCTTGAATTTGCGGCGCTGCATTATGCGTCGCCGCGGGCGAACCGGTTCGCCTTCCGGATGGAAGGCCTTGAGAATAATTGGAATTATGTTGATGATCGCCGATTCGCTGCGTATACTCGCTTAAGCGCCGGGAATTATACTTTCCGCGTAAAAGCCGCCAATAACGACGGCCGCTGGAATGAAACAGGCGCGTCCCTGAAAATTACCGTGGTTCCACCTATCTGGCAAAGCGGTTGGTTTTATGTGCTCTGTATCCTGGCAATTTTCTTTACCGGTTTGAGTATTCACCGGGTGCGGGTGCGCAGCCTGAAAGACCAGGAGAAAAGACTAACTCAAC
>JAUPLE010001009.1 GCA_030837085.1 Acidobacteriota bacterium
GACACCCAGGTCAACCGCACCATTTATTATGAAAGGGATCTGGCTTCCTCAGCCACCTGGTTCAGACAGGCCACGGGTATGGCCTCTTCCGAAGGCCCCGGCCATCTTGGTGAATATGACGCCACCCACATAGACCAAATTCTTGCCGATTTAACCGGTTATGGCTATACCACGTCTACAAACTACCAGAGCGGCGGCAGCGCGGCCAATCTTTCCAGTTTGATCAACGCCGGTAAAGGCACCCTGTGGTACTGCGGTCACGGCAATTACGACGGTTGGTACTGCGGCTGGTCGTTCCTCAATGCCCAGGTAGCGGCCCTCACCAACGACAACAAGCTGCCGGCAATATTCTCCGTGGCCTGCCAGGTAGGTAATTTCAAAAGTTATACCTGTTTCTGCGAATATTGGCTGCGGGAAACCAACGGCAGCAACCCGGCCGGCGCCATTGCCCACTGCGGTTCCACCATTAACCAATCCTGGAACCCACCCATGGACGCCCAGGACGAAATGTGCGATATATTGGTATCCTCTTCCGGCCCCAAAAGAACTTTTGGCGGCGTATTCGTCAACGGTATGTTCAAGATGAACGATTTGAACGGCAGCGGCGGTTACGATATGACCGACACCTGGGTCTGTTTCGGCGATTCTTCGGTGCAACTGCGCACCCCCGGCACCCCGGATGGTCCCGGCAGCGGAAGTACTGCCCCTACCGCTAATTTCACCGGCAGTCCCACCTCCGTATCCGTTGGCGGAACCGTCAGCTTTACCGATACCTCCACCGGCAGTCCCACTTCCTGGTCCTGGACCTTCGAAGGCGGCACACCCGCCACCAGCACCGCGAAAAATCCCACTGTTACCTATAACACCGCCGGGACCTATGATGTGACCTTGACGGCTCTAAATACTTACGGCAGCGACTCCGAAACCAAAACCAATTACATCACGGTAATAGCCCCGCAGCCCCCGGTAGCCGCTTTTACCGCCAGCACCACCACTCCTTCGGTGGGCGGCAGCGTCACTTTTACCGATCAATCCACCAACAGTCCGACTTCCTGGTCCTGGACCTTTGAGGGCGGCACCCCCGCCACCAGCACGGCCCAGAACCCGACGGTTACCTACAATACCGCGGGAACATATGACGTAACCTTAGTGGCCACCAATGCCCAGGGCAATGACAGCGAAGTCAAAGTCGATTATATTAATGTGGGCGCCGATGACATCGCCGAGGGCCTCGATTATACCGGCACATTCACCAAGAGCGGCAACGGCAATTGGTACAAGGTCACCGACGTTTATTATAACGGCGGCGATTCCGCCAGGAGCGGCGCCATTGGCAACAGCCAGTCCTGCTCCATTGAAACCACCGTTACAGTGACTGAGACCAAAAACGTTAAATTCTATTGGCAAGTTTCCTCTGAATCCGGTTATGATTACCTGAGATTCTATATCGACGGCGTCCAGAAAAACCAGATTTCCGGTTCAACCACCTGGGCGCAGGTAACCAACTCCATGGCTGCCGGCACCCATACCCTGAAATGGACCTACATCAAGGACGCTTCCGTAGTCAGCGGTTCCGACTGCGGTTGGGTCGATAAACTCGAGATCGTAACCGGCGGGGTTACCTATTGCACCGCGGCAAGCACCAATTGCACCTCCGAATGGATCGCCCGTGTTCGCGTCGGCGCCCTGGATAAATCTTCCACTGCAACCAATTATTCGGATTTCACCTCCACAATCACCAATTATACCCGCGGTGCCAGCCAGAGTGTAACCTTAACCCCAGGTTTCGCAAGCAGTTCTTATACCGAATATTGGAGAATATTCATCGACTATAACAAAGACGGTGATTTTGCCGATACCGGTGAAACCGTTTTCAGCAAAACCGGTTCCGCGGCCGTTACCGGTACCTTTACCATTTCCTCTTCCGCTTCCACGGGTAATACCCGCATGAGGGTAACCATGAGATACGGCGCTTATGCTGCTTCTTGCGGAACATTTACCTACGGCGAAGTCGAAGATTACACGGCAAATATCCTATAACGATTCGTAGGATTTGATTTACAAGGTAGGGGTTTGATTAATCAAACCCCTACATCTTTCTCTTTTTGTCCCTGTTTTTCCCCGGTTAACCATTAATAATTAACAATTGACAATTAATAGTTATCTCAAACCATCATCCGCGGAAGGTATAATTGTTAATTGCCAATTGTTAACTGTTAATTATTAATGGATTTTTTTGACTATCCCGATTTTTTCGCCCAGTCTTTTCCAGGGGTCGAGATACGACTGGAAGGACCCGCCCAGTCTTTTCCGGAGGTCAGGAAATGACTGGAATGGCCCGCCCAGTCTTTTCCGGAGGTCAAGAAACGACTGGAAGCACCCGTTCAGTCTTTTCCGGAGGTCAAGAAATGACTGGACGTACCCGCCCAGTCTTTTCCGGAGGTCAGGAAATGACTGGAATGGCCCGCCCTGTGGCAACTGGAGGTCGAGTTGCCACACAAAGCACCCTTTGAGTGGCAAGTTGGGGGAGGATTAGGGGACAGCCCAATTTTTCATTATGGATAACGGCTTACCCGGTAGGGGTTTGATTTATCAAACCCCCGAAATGAATCGCCCGTTGTAGGGCTTGATAAATCAAGCCCCTACAGGATAAATCAAGCCCCTACCAATAAATCAGGCCATTTCTTTGGGGAAGAGTTTGCACTGTCTCCCGGGAGCCTTCCGCAACACACTCCAAAATCGTTTTTTCCCGGGGGAAATTGAACAATAACTCTAAATTCAATTGACATCAATCACTATGTATGATAAATTAAAACCCTGGAAAAATGCATGAGGAATTAAATGCCTACGATCTGCAGATTTTATGGTATCTCGATTGATTCATTAAAATAAGAGGGAGGTTTAATGGATACGATTATAAATAATTATGATGATCTGGTCGAAGTAGAATATATTGAGCCCTTCAAAATAAAATGTTCCTTTAAAAGTGGAGATTCCGGCATTGTAGAGATGAGCCAGTATTTAAAAAAAGGAGGGGTATTTGCCAGGTTTTCGGATTTAGAATATTTTAAATCATTCCATATCGATAATGGGGTATTGACATGGGGAGATGGAGAGATCGATATTGCACCTGAAACCCTTTATCATAAAGCAACCGGGAAACCTTACCCGGAATGGATGGAAAGTTAAGTAGCAATAACCTGGTTCTTGAGCTTCCAAGGAACTCGCCGGAAAATCTTTATGGATAACATTTTACCCGGATTAGGGTTTGATAAATCAAACCCTTTTTTTGGGAAGAGTTCCTAAAATTAAAAATCGAACGGCGCTTTGCGCCGTTCGTAAGCGGCCTTCTTACCTTCCATGTTTTTTTCATCATTCATCGTTCATCATTCATCATTTTTCTTCTCAAACTGCCGTCAACTCCCACAAGGAATCATAGATACTTCTTGCATTGTATGAATATTTATCTGTCTCGGCAAGATAGTGGCAAATCAATATTTCCACGGCTTTGCCTTTTTCTCCTAACTTGCCAATGGCTTCGACGCAATAACACCGGAGATAACCCTCCTGTCCCTCATCTTCCACCAGGTAAAGTAATATTTCCATGGCTTTGTCTTTCAACCCTAAATTGCCCATGGCCGCAGCGCAGGAACGCCGAAGCTCCCCGTCTGGGTTCTCATCCTCTGCAAGGTGAAGTAAGCGCTCCAACAAGGCTTTGTCTTTCAATCCTAAATTGCCTAAGGCAGAAGCGCAGGAACGCCGGAGAGAGCTGTCCTGGTTCTCATCCTCCGCAAGGTGAAGTAAGCGCTCCGCTAAAGCTTTGTCTTTCAATCCTAAA
>JAUPLE010001010.1 GCA_030837085.1 Acidobacteriota bacterium
CGCAGGGCGCTCCAGGGATTAACGTCACGCCGTCACGTTCGCAATTTTAAAATTTGACAGTGAATTTGGGACAATTCGGCTATCATCCAAACAAAAATTGATTTTTTACGTAAATTGATTTATGATTTGTGATATATTAGAAATCGTTTGAAAAAGGAGAAAGTCTGATGAGCGGTAATAAAAAAGGTTTTTTCGAGTTGCTTCACCCCCTGTGGCAAGGGATTAACTTATTCCGGCTGGTGGTTTTGAATGTCGTGTTTTTTATAGTCCTGGTCTTTGTATTGGGCTTGCTTTGGACACCCCGTCCGGAGGTCCCCAGTTCCACGGTCCTGGTGGTGAATCCGTACGGTACAATTGTTGAACAAGTGAGCGCCGGTGGTCTATCCAATGCGGCCGGGAAAATAATCGGCCTGGATGTCGAGCCCGAAACCCTTCTCAAGGACCTGGTGGATGCCATAGATATGGCCAAAGACGACACCCGTGTTAAAGTATTGCTGCTGGACCTTAACAACCTGAGGGGGGCTGGCCTGGTTAAATTAGAAGAAATGAGAGACGCCCTCATTCGTTTCAAAAAAACAGGCAAAAAAGTGATTGCGACTGCCGATAACTACATCCGCAGTTCCTATTACCTGGCCGCTTATGCCGATGAAATCTACATGCATCACATGGGCCTACTGCTCATTGAAGGCTACAGCATCTACGGGATGTTCTTTAAAGAAGGCCTGGATAAATTGGAAGTAGATATAAATGTTTTCCGCGTAGGCAAATATAAATCCGCCGTGGAACCGTTCCTCCGCAACAACATGTCGGACGAAGCCAAAGAAGCCGACCTTAAGTACCTGGAGGTCTTATGGGGCGCCTACCTCCAGGATGTGGCCGCGGGCCGCGGCGTTAAAGTTGAAACCCTTCGAAATTTCATAGAAGAATTCCCTTCCCGGGTAAAAGAATCCGGGGGCAATATGGCCCAGGCGGCGTTGAAAGCCGGGCTGATCGATTACGCCGTCAGCCGCGACCAGGTCCGGGACCGCTTGATAAAATTAGTGGGCGAGGATAAAAGCACCCACACATATTATAAAGTGGGATATAAGGATTACCTAGAAGCCCTGGATAGGGAAGATGAACGTTGGGGGGACAATGTGCATAAGAACGCCGTCGGCGTTATCGTGGCTAAAGGGAATATTCTCGACGGACAGCAGTCTCCCGGGAACATTGGCGGCGATTCGACCGCCGCATTAATCCGGAAAGCCCGCAACGATAAAAGTATCAAAGCCATCCTGCTGCGGGTGGACAGCGGAGGCGGCAGCTCCTTTGCTTCAGAAGTAATCCGCAGGGAATTGGAATTGACCCGCAAAGAAGGAAAACCCGTGGTAGTCTCTATGAGCAGCGTGGCTGCTTCGGGCGGTTACTGGATTTCAATGGCTTCCGACGAAGTCTGGGCGTATCCTGCTACCCTTACAGGGTCAATCGGTATTTTTGGAATTTTCCCTACTTACCAGAGAACCATGGCAAAGTACCTGGGCACCCGGGTAGACGGTGTGGGTACAAATAAATGGGCGGGCGCGCTGCGCTTTGACCGCGCCATGTCCCCGGAAGTGGCTGAAATTATCCAGGCTTTTATCGATAACGGCTACAACGATTTTATTACCCTGGTAGCTGAGGCCCGGAAAACAGCGCCGGAAAAAATTCATGAAATTGCGCAGGGCCGTATCTGGAGTGGGAAAGACGCCCTGGAACTGGGCCTGGTGGACCGCCTGGGAAACCTGGAAGATGCGCTGAAATCCGCGGCTAAACTGGCTAAATTGGGCGAAGATTTCAAAGTAAAATATATCCGTCAAAAACCAGGCGCTTATGACCGGCTGATGGCCAATCTCTTTTCAAAGGTAAAAAGTGAAACCGATTCTTCCCCTGTAGGGCGCCTGGGAAATCAACCGTTGAACCCGGTCAACAGTATGCTGCGCCTGGTAAACGAACAAATGCAAATACTTTCCCAATTTAACGACCCCAATGGTATTTATGCCTATTGGCCGTACCGTGTAGAATAGAAAGAATTCAAGTCAATTTAGTCGAACGGCATTAACAGTTCCTATTATCCAGGAACCGCCGACATCGTTATAGAGATAACCGGCGATACTGTCCTGGCTGGACATATACCCCAAAAATAAAAGATTAACTGCTGAACCCTGGGAAATGTCTATGTAATAATGACATGGGAAGCGGACATTTCTACCGTCGAAATCATAAGAGTTTTTTCTTTCATCGTATAACCAGAGTTCATCGCTGTCATTGAAGGTAAATTGCCATAACCCGGGCAATACTTCTAAGTAATAGGGTTCGGTGTACGTTACCTGGAAATCCCACGTCCCAACGATGTCAAACATAATCAGGCCTCCTGTCCTCTGGGCCCAAAAGGTTCCCAAAATTTCCGGTTCATAGGAGCTTTTATAAATGGCCCCTGTAAGCTGTTCATTGGAAAAATGCCCGGAAATAAAGAAATGGTGCTCTATCATCCTGAAGCGATCATTATACGGGCATTCAAATTGTATCCCCCCGCCGTCGAAATCATAGGGGCCCTTTTTTTCGGAAAAAAAATAAACTTCATTTATTTGGTTGAAAGAAAACATCCATATCCGGGGTAGATTTAAGTTAAGCGTAGGACTAAAGTCCACATGAAATTCCCAGGGGCCGATTATTTTCGAGCTGGGGATAATTACCTCGCTCGATTTCTTGCAGGCAGCAGTGGATAATAAGGTTGCCAGGATAATGAGCCATAGGATTAAAATTAGTTTTTTCATCATTTTTTAACTCCTTTTATTAATTTGCAGTCCTCTTCTTTTCGAGGTTACCCGGAGATAATATAGCATAATCCCCAGGATTTTCGTTAAGATTTATAAAAGTTTACTATTTTTCCAGATAATCATCGATGGGAAAATAGAAAATAGGAGAAAATAGGGACAGGTGAAAAAAAACCTTACTTCAGATCGAGGAACTGGCGCACTAATGGAGCGGATGCTTCAACGGTTGCTTTCCCGGGGGCCAGGCGGAAGAGACGGCTGTCTCCCACCACCAGGTTGAAGTGGGTATAATCCGAATAATGTACCTTACCCGGTGGACTGATTTCAATCCGGGAAGAAGGCCAGTAACGGGCGGAAATACGGGCCACCAGGGATACCAGTGGTACGATAACCACTTCCTTGCCCGTGATTTTTCCTTTTACCTGGATTGAACAGTCCACGCTTTTACCCGGTTCAAGGCTCTCCTTGAGGATTGTACAGCGCGGCCCCCAGGCTCCCCGTCCCAATCCGTCGCAAATCAACAAATCCAGGGGTTGGGGGTCGGAGAAACCCTGGGTAATATAAGAAAAGTCTTCCAGCAAAGGTATCTCCTGGCCTGTCTCATTGTCCAGCAGGGCGCGGGGGAAAAAGAAAGAAAAATCAATACCCTGTACAGGTTCGGAGTGTTTATTTTGTAAGGTAATCCGGCACGTTAAGGTGACGGAATTCCCGCTGTCCAGTTGGGCCTGGTAGTCGGTAATTACCAGGATGTCGCCGAAAGACAGACCCTGGCTGATGTGGTACATGTCCGGGGGACCTAACCAGGTATCGGAATGAACCGCCGCCCCTTCGCCCCGTGTAAGCTTAATATCTTTCCATTGAAGGACAATCTCCGTATCTTTCTTGCTGACCAGCGGCGTTTCCAGGACACGCGGTTCGCGGCAGGGAAAATCATCCGGCGCCAGTACCGGCAGCCCCATCCTGGCTTTACTGCCGTACCTGGGCCAGAAAGGGCCTTCTTTGATGTGGATTTCCCGGACCGGTTGGTTAATGGTACAGGTAGCTGCCGGTCCGGGACCGGCAGCTATCAAAGTCGTGCGGTTCAGTATCGGGACCAGGTTCCTTGTTTGCGGCATATCCCGTTCCACGATCCAGATATTACTTTCAGCCGGATTGCACATCATCATCATGCTGCCGCTCAATACAAAAATCCACACCATGGACCAGGAAAAGAAAATTCTATGTCTTTCAATTTTCAATTCTCATGACCTCTTTCATTATCAGAAGGGCCCGGTAAATCCCCAGTAACCCCAATACCCGGTCAAACCTGATTCGTTATTGGTTTCGGTATAGGCCACGGACATGGGTTTATGCTGGAAAAGCGTTTTGAACCAGAAGTTGGGATTTGATCCTTCTGAGGTGACCATGGGCAAGTTAAGCACGCCGGCAATATACACGCGGGGGCTGTGGCTGAGAATGGCTGCTTTCAATGGGTCATGGAAGGTCTGGCAGGAGTTGATCAAGCACACGCAGCCGTTCAAACCCTTGAACACAATTGCGGGGGAAATGTCGGCGGACGTGATATTGGTGCCGTTTTGGTACAGCGTAGAGGGGCTGCCGTGGCCGATGTTGTTCCAAGCAGCCAGGTTGCTGTCGTTGCGTAAGTAGTTGAGTACATTGGATTTGCTGCTCTGGGTGGGCCCGATCAGTTTGCTGGCGCTGCCCAGGGCAAATTGCATCAGGATGTGCACCTGGTGGGTGGCCTCCTCAGCGGTTACCACTTCCGGGTAAGCCGTATTGGCCAACCCTTTGGCAGTGGGTACAAGAAATACCGGGGTGATTTTAAATTCCTTAAATAATTGATACACCGGTAGGGCGCTAAAAGTTTGGTATTTGTTCAATGCTTGGGTGGTCAATGTGGTATTCAACTTGAAATTTTCCCGTTTGGCCGCTGAGAATTCAGAGACCTTTGCCGGTTCTAGCGATTTTTCCTGGGGTTCCGCCACCCGTGTTTTGAGATCCTTCTTCACAGTCAGCCGTGCTGAATTTAACTTTATATCGGAGATGCGTGCCTGCTTCAACGTATGAGTTTTGCCCGAGGACGAAATATCCAGTTCCAGGGTGCGTTCTTCGGCATACCAGATATTCTTAAACTCGAATACAAGATGGCAGAGAACGGTTTTTTCGTTTCCCAGTTCACCTTTTAATTCGAAGCTGCTGTGAATTTTGTAGCTCTGGTTATAGAGGTCGCCAAGTTTGGCTTTCACCCCATCCAGGGCCAGGCGCTGCATGTCGTTGTTAGCCAATTTCGAAGCATTGCTGCCGATTGCCAGGTAGGGATTGTCAGGAAATAGGGCCCTGATCTCTTTTCCCGATTGAACATAGAGCTTGTTATCTTTTACCAGGATTGCTTTCCCACCTTGAAGTTGCATCCCGGCAGTGCCCTTCACCTGGATTATCTTGAGTGGGTCTTCTTCCGGGCCTGGTAATGCAAACTGGGATACACCGGCAGCAAGGATAAAAATTACTGCCCCTAAGACTACAAAAAAACGAAACATCTTACCAAATTTATTATTGGTTTCCATTTTTTACCTCCTGGAATAATTGTATTCCAATGAAAAAATTATTTCAAGTATTATACGGCAGCGGGTTCTTTTTTGCACATTCAACCGCGATATCCATGCCTAGACGAGACGTCTTTATGCACTCAATGCTATTTCGATGAATGATATGGAGTTGTCACGTTGTTGAAAAATTGGTTTAGACACTGGGGCGCATAAAAAGGGAGAGCAGGCATGGGCCTGCTCTCAGTCTCCTTTTTAAAAAAACACTAAAACCTACAGAAATAACTTTAATTGCCGGATAGAAACCACATCCGATCCATTAACGGCTGTGACGTAGAGGCGATATTTCGTGTAATAACCGGGACTCGTCACCGAAAAATAAAGACCACCGGCATTCCATTCGATATCGACGCGAATATTGGTACGGGTATCGAGTGTTACCCAGGAACTACCATTCCAACCTTGCAGTGTCCAACTTTTGGGCGACCGATCTTTAGTGGTTGAGCCATATTCAGGCAAAATATAATAAAGATCGATTCGCTTTGAAGTTGTGAATTCGTAGGAAAGCCATTGGGGAGTAATAAAACCGTAATCAATTTGGGATATCCAACGGGACCAAGCTTCACTTTCGTCATTGCCGTCGAAAGCTTTCCAGGCGGGATAGCTGGAGCTATAGGTGCTGCTGGCTGAAGCCGTACCGCTGGGAGCAGTATCGGAGGTCATGATGGGGACTTCTCCCAGGGAATACATTTTCCACTGACGAATCGATACTACATCCGAACCGTTTACGGCAGTAACGTAAAGCCTATATTTTGTGTAGATACCGGGATTAGGGACAATAAAATAAAGACCTGATGCGTTCCATTCGATATCGATCCGGAAATTCGTGCGGGAATCCAACGTCACCCAGGAACTCCCATTCCACCCTTCCAGCTTCCAGGCTTTTGGAGTTCGGTCTTTAGTGCTGGCGTAGTATTCAGGCAGGATGTAATAACCGGTTATATATTTGGAAGTGGTGAATTCGTAAGATATCCATTGGGGAGTAGTAAAATCGCTTACATATTGAGAAATCCAACGGGAACCGGCTTCGCTTTGATCATTTCCATCCAGTGCTTTCCAGGCCGGGTAACTGCTGCTATATGTGCTGCTGGCGCTGGCAACCCCACTGGGCGTAGTGTTGGAAGTCATTACCGGGACCAGGTTCTCCAAATCAGAAGGAGCAGTAAGTTTATAATAGCCGGAAATACTAAAGGCTCCGATCCGGGTCTTCCAGTTAGTCCCGCTGGATGTATAGTATTCCTGGGTATACCAAAAAGTTTCATTATCATCGGGGTCAAGACTGATTTGACTGTAATCTCCCCACCGGTTGTAGGTACTCTGGTAACCGGCGCCGTCTTCAATAGTAACTTCGCCCTGCCCCATGGTTCCGAGGGTATCGGTGGTTAACCGTCCGGTGTAACGGATGCCGGGGTAAATCGAGGAAGAAGACACACTGTAACCCATTGCAATATTCCCGTTTTTATCGCCGCATACACTTCCCATCCATCGGTGAGCAGCATCGGGCGAATAGGTGCCCTGCTGGTAAATGGATGAATTACCGCCGGAGATACGAATTTCATACCACCTCATGGCTCTCCTGCTGCTGGTGTCGCATACATGGCACAAATACACCGCTTCATAGGTGCCAAGATTCATATAATTGGCAGGATACATTAAGCGGCCGTAAAGTGAGTCCAGGGTAGTGGAAGTCCCGGGCTGGGGAACCCGTGTGGAAGTCAATGTAAACGCGGCTACGCCAGTGATCTGTATCGGTCCGGTCCAGGTAGTGTTAGCCGAATTAATCCAATCCACATCGTATTTCCATACATATAGGGAATCTGTGCTGGGAGAGCCGAATTCATTGGCATCCATTGCATACATATAGTTGGGCGCGCTGGATGGAGGAGCGGAAGCGCCGCCGGCATTACTGGGAAGCAGTGACCATGCATAATAATTATTATCCGTCACGGATTGGGAAACCATGGTCCCGTTATACAGGTCCGGGGTTTTTAATGCCCAGGCTTTTACACTCTGAAAACTGCCGGCGAATGTAAACATATTGGCGGTGATGTAAATTCCGTCATGCCACACGCCGCACTTTGGATAATCGTTCATCAGGGTATTATCGGCATGTAAACAATATGTCCACCATTGGCCGGTAGGGTCGCTGGTTTTGGACGCCGCGATAGAAAAATAGGATCCGCCGCTCTGGTTGGCAAACCAGGCAAAGTCCAGGATAAACCACCTCTGATTCCAGCGATCGTACAATACGATTGGATCGCCGTTATTGTCGGCGTCGCACGGGCTGCCCACCGCGCTCGGGAAAAAAGCATCAAAAGTGGTAGCAGATACCAATGCGCCAGTGCTTTTGTTATAAATCCCGATCGACGTATTTACGGCTTGAACAAAGTAGGTGGGACCTACATCACCGCAGGTATCCGGTGGCCAACCAGCTCCATTGGCTGAAAAATTCATCCCGGAGAAATCATTTACGGAAGTCATCCCTAACACACCTTTCCCAGGCAAGTTTGTGCCAGTTCCGTACGTACTTTGAACCACGGGATCGGCGGTGGTTGATTGCCTGGTGATCTTCCGGGGGTTTTCGAAATTCAAGATGGGTTTCATCTTTCGCGAAGTACTCATCTGCTCAAAATTAATTTTTTTCACATCGTTCCAGTTTACTACTGATCCACTTACGATTGTCAACTCAGCACCCTTTTTTTTCGCTGGTTTTGCAGCGGAAAAAAGCGACAATTCGCCTAGAATCGCAACTAAAACAAAAATGAAAAAAAAACGTGTCAACATACTTTTAGGTTTCATAATTTATCTCCTTTCTTTTTTTTTATCCAAATGAAGAAAAATAGTCTTTGCCAACAGGGTGAATAAACGTTCATCAAAATAAAAAAACACAGTTTAAAATTCATTTAAAACCATCCAAATATTCGGTGTTTTAATGTTAGGGAATGGATTCTAGCAAAAATCAACAAATATGTCAATTAATTAGTTTCAAAATGGCTTCACGATATCCGGAATTAGGATTCTTGGATTCATTTTTAATAATAAATTGGAATGATCCGCCTGTTTCCAGTTTTTACGGCTGCAATTCCGGTGTTATCTAGTGTACCGTGGATAAATGTGGGGGATATTTGAACCTGTTCCCGGGCAGCACATATTCCCCTGGGGGAATATCTTCATCGGCTTGAACTTCTTTAAAAAAGGTTTTAAGAAACCTGGCTTTATAAATGTTATTGGCAATGACGGCATAATCGCCGATATTTTTTACCAGGCCATATTGCTCTAACCAGGTCTGGTCATCGTCGTGGGGGTCATACTCCACATGATCGAAAACGATCTCGACGAAGGTTTCTTTAAATAATTTAGCCTTTTCATAGAGGTTATCGAAATGGTCATTCTTTTCTTTTAGGAGGGTCCGGATAGCTTTTTCAACATCATGCTCATCGATAGGTTCGACGGTTCCAGGTTTGATATCCATAGTCAGGATGGAGCCCAGGCGGTTCACCAGCCAGGTTTGACCGGCGGTTTCTTCATGGACTTTTTGCACTGCCGCGGCCGTGAAGGGTTGATTGGTTTCCACAGTAAACTGGGCGTACAGGCAGCGTACATTTTCCAGGGTGAAAGAGGGCAGGGAGACCTGGTCGGCTATATTAAAAGGAGATACCCCGCCCACCACCAGTTTGGTTATATTGCGAATGCCTACCAGGCCGACGGAATAAAGAGCTTTTTGCTTTACACTTTTGTATTTTTGGTATAATTCCCGCAGAGAAGTAAGGAAATTCTCCAATTCCCCTTTCGGGATGCCGTCAAATTCATCGATGAAAATGACGATTTTTTTGAATTGCAGGATCCGGTTGAGTTCTTCGAACAACAAATTGAAAGAAATATGATCCACAAGATGGTAGTTGTCTAAAAATTCTTTTACTACTTCGATTTTTTCGCATTTAACTTCTTTCAGCCGGTTTATCAATTGGCTGTAGAGATACCTTTCGACCAGCCCATAGAATTGGGCTTTTTCCAATTTTGAATAGTTTTGGAAACTTAATATGATCGCCGCATAAGTTGGATCTTCGTGGAGTTGATTGCAAGTTTCCGTTAAGAAGGTGGTTTTACCGCTCTGGCGTGGGGCAAAAATGGAAAAGTACCGACCCCGGTCCACCATGGCTTTAATGTCTTGTTTATCCGAGTTAGCCACGTTTTCTAATGGAACATAATACGACATTTCGGGAATGACATACCCGGATTTTTCAAAAACTCGTACCGGCTTCCGGTAAGTCTTTTCGCTTATATTTATCGGCTCTATTGGCATATGATAATCATAATGGATTCAGGGTCTTTTGTCAAGCGATTTTGTTTAGGCGTCAGGCCAATTGTTCACATGGACATTGGGACAGGTAGATTTCAGTGTTAGCAGAGATAACCAACCTGGGATACCGAATTTCTGCAAATTGAAAGTACAACTTGCAATTTGCAAAAAAACCTGGTAAAATTCTACCCATGCACATAAGGCGGTTACAACATGATTGAAAAAAAAATAATTGACAGGGAAATATCCGGTTACTTAAAAAGTTTGGTGGGTAAATTCCCCGTAATAAC
The DNA here is from genome assembly GCA_030837085.1 of Acidobacteriota bacterium. Taxonomy (GTDB): domain Bacteria; phylum Acidobacteriota; class Aminicenantia; order UBA2199; family UBA2199; genus JAKAGC01. The sequence continues at coordinate 9,986 of JAUPLE010001010.1, forward strand.
GATAACAGGACCGAGGCAGTCGGGCAAAACAACCCTGGCAAAAAGCCTTTTTAAAGATATGGACTACATAAACCTGGAAAACCCTGAAGAAAGGGAATATGCCGTGGATGATCCCAGGGGATTCCTGAAGCGAATTCCCCACGGGGCAATCCTTGATGAAATCCAGCGGGCGCCCCATCTTTTATCCTACATCCAGGTTATTGTAGATGATCGAAATTGGCGCGGCGCCTTTATTCTCACCGGAAGCCAACAATTTGAATTAATGCATGCCATCGACCAATCCCTGGCAGGTCGAACCGCTTTACTCAACTTATTACCCCTCAGTCTTTCGGAGTTGAAAGGATATCACACCTACTCCTCTGTTAATGAAATGCTTCATAAGGGATTCTACCCAGGAATCTTCGACAGGAAATTAGATCCCTCCCAGGCGTACGGCGATTATTATGAAACCTATGTGGAAAGAGATATCAGGAAACTGCTTAACATTAAAAATTTAAGCCAATTTCGCAAGTTCGTAAAACTTTGCGCCGGGAGAATCGGCCAGGTCTTGAACCTCTCCAATATCGGCAATGATATCGGGATTTCGCACACTACAATTCGAGAATGGATGTCCATTCTTGAAGCCAGTTTTATAGTCTTTTTGCTGGAACCCTTCTTTAAAAATATCGGGAAACGGTTGGTAAAATCCCCCAAAATCTATTTTTACGATGTTGGGCTTGCAGCTTACTTACTGGGGATAGAAAAAGAGACCTTCCTGGAAAATCATCCTCTCCGGGGAAATATCTTTGAAAACCTTGTAATGATGGAAATCCTGAAATATCGTTATAACTCCGGGAAGAAAAATAATTTGAATTTTTATCGGGACAGCGCCGGGAATGAGGTGGATGTCATATATAATATCGCCCAAAAAGCAGCGGCTATTGAAATTAAAGCAGCGGAAACCATAGGTTCCGATTTTTTTAAAGGACTGCATGCTTTCGCGGGAACATTCCCGGAAGTATTAATGGAGAAAGCAGTTGTTTATGGCGGCGATATAACCGAAACCAGGAGAGGCACTTACATCTGCAATATTCATGGAATAAAAGAATTTCTAAATCGTTTTAATACTTAAGCCCAATCTGCCTACCATAAAAATAGCCGCTAAGAATGTGAAGCACCGCGAAGAAAAAGAGAAAAAATCCTTGGTGCCTTTGTGCGCTGTCTCTTGGTGGCAAAGTTTTCATAGTCTAAGGACACAGGTAAAGGGGACCAGTAGATTTCGTCCTCTTCATTTATTCTTGCCCCCTTGATCGGACGACTTCTTTTCTTCATCATTCATCACTCGATCCTTTTCCTAACTCCTGGAAGTTCCCCCACGCCTCTTGGACACGGGGACAGGGGACAGGTAGATTTCGCTACAGGCGGGAGAAGCGTTCCCCGATTAAAACACAACAATTGAAACAGTTTCTTTTTTATATGCCTTAAATATCCTGTATCAAATCCTACCATCACAATCGATTCTCCCTCTTTCCAACTCTTTAACCGCATTTGGTGAAACGTTTTGCCTTCCAATTAAATCCAGGACTTGCTGACC
>JAUPLE010001011.1 GCA_030837085.1 Acidobacteriota bacterium
AGTTGGCGGCGGCGGCGGAGAAAAACCGGCAAAAATTTGTTACCGTTGATGAAAATACCTATAACGAGTTTGCCGCGTCGCTGGACATGGAGGCCATTAAAAAGCAGCTCCCGGACGGCGCTGAGATTGAAGATATCTATCCCACCACGCCATTACAAAGTCACCAGGCCCGTTTCCTGGAAACCGGGAAAACCCAGGACCCGCCCGTTTACCTTTACCTCCGGTGGGCGCCGGCGCATCCCATACCCATTGATATCGATATATTGAAAAAGATAATGCGGATGGTGTCGGAGCACCACCGGGTGCTGCGTACGGTTATCCTGTGGAAAGGATTAAAAGAACCGGTGCAGGTCATATTAAAAAAATTGGAGTTTGATTTTGCATTTTACGATTTAAGCGCACTTCCGCCGGAAGAGAAGATTCCCGCCTTCAATGAAGTATTGAAACAGGATTGGGATAAAACCTTTGTCCGCACCCATTCGTCGCCCATGCGGCTGGGGGTGTTTAAGCTGACGGAGGAGATTTTCCAGTATTATTTCACCGGGGATTACATGCGGGTGGACGGTTGGAGTGCCCATAGTTTCATGGCGGGAATCCTTGAATTATACAAGGCCATGGTTACCGGCGCGCCATTACCCGTCTTATGGCGGCATGACAATTGTTACAAGGAATACCTCCATTTCCTGCGCCTGCAGGATAAGAAAGCAGCCAGGGATTATTGGCGGACCATATTTAAAAATTACGACGGCCCCAAACCCCTGACATCGGTAGCCGGGAATAAAACCGGGCAGGGGGCCGGGTTTAGCGGTTCTCATTTTTATTTAACGCCGGAAATGACCGCGCGGCTCGAACAATTGCTGTTAAAGTACAGGGTCAGTCTCGGCGTCTTTGCCCAGGGGCTGTGGGTTGCGTTGGTGGGTGAATATCTCCAGTTGGACAGGGTTCCCTACGGCATGGTGACTACCGGGAGGTCGTCGCCCCTTGCTGGCATCGAGCATATGGTGGGCCATTGCATCAACATCGTTCCCGTGTTGGTCCCATTGAATAGGGAAAAACAATTCCTGGATCATCTCAAGAATATCCTGGATATCCAGGTAGAGTGGACGCGCTTTGAGTATACCCGGATCGACAACATATATGAGTGGTTGGAGCGGCCCGTGGACCGGCCCTTGATCGATCATTATGTCGTTATCCAGAATTTAGGCAGCGCCATGGGCGAAATCCGGGGTATGGAAAAGGACGCCAACCGTTGGGAGCGGGACGCCGAGTTAATGTTTGCCAAGATGGAGTATCCCATGAGGTTTGATGTCTTTTCCGGCCTGGAATATTGTTTTACCTTCCAATATTATCTCCGGTACTATACCATACCGGCCGTGAAAGGATTAATGGATAATTTAAAAACCATGATTGAAGCGGCCGTTGAAAATCCCATGCAAACCGTTGGCGATTTAATGAAACTGGTGGACATTGAAAGATATAAGTATCATGAGGATGAGGTGCCGGATTATTTTGTCCAGCACTAGGTGAAATGACAATTCTACCGGTAGGAATGACAAACCTACCGGTAGAAATGACAAATCTACCGGTCGAAATGGCAAACCTACCGGTAGAAAAGAGAAATCTACCGGTAGGAATGACAAACCTACCGGTAGAAAAGAGAAATCTACCGGTAGAAATGACAAACCTACCGGTAGAAATGGCAAACCTACCGGTCGAAATGAGAAATCTACCGGTAGAAATGACGATTCTACCGGTTGAATTGAGAGTTTAACCGGTGGGTCCTGGATAATCATGATTTTAGAGATTTTTACTTAAGACCTACAAAATATACCCCGGTTTTTTTTAAAACGCCATGCGTCCGTTGTTCCCGTAGTGCAATTACACAAATTGACACAAATTCATAAAATAAACTTCCTTAAACCTTTACAAAACGATCTAAATATGTAAAAATGGAATCCGACTTGGAAATTTTTCTGATATGGAGGTAAGAATGACCAGGAATGAATATCTGAAGTTTGTAGAAGGCATTTACAATGCCACCCGCGGTTTGATAAAAATAACCCCGGATGCAAAACTCGATTATAAACCAAAAGATGGTCTGATGACCGTCGCCCAGGTATTGAAACATGTCTCCGGCAGTCTCGGTGAAAGCCTTTCCATGGCCATAAACAACACATGGCCCCAAATGCCCGAAGGAGAAATGCTTCCCTCCGCCGACAAATTGCCCAAATCCAACTCCGCTGCCGAAGCTCTGAAAGAAATCGAACACGATTGGGAAGTTTTAAAACAAGAAATAGAGAAGATTACCGACGGGGAATTTAATCAAAACAAAATCAATGTCCCCTGGATGCCCCAACCCATGACCTACGTCGAATACATGATGCAAGCCATGGAACATCTATCCAACCACCGTATGCAATTGTTTACCTGGCTTAAACTCTCAGGCGAGGCCCTGCATACCGGTCATCTTTACGGAATGCCTTAACAACAAAATATAAAATTATAGCTTTTTCAAAATTAAAGGATGGTGTATGAATGAGAATGAAGCGCTTTTTTTTGTCCATTATATTGACCGCTTTTATTTTTAACCATTGCAGTGGACATAAAACCAATAAAACCCAAACAGAACCCGTAACCCCCCCCAAAGAAACCGAAACCGTGGAACCCTCTCAACCGGCGGAAGAAAAAGCCGCCCCCACGGAAAATAAAGAAGTGGAACCGGCTATCGCTGTAAAAGCCGAAGAGACAAAAGAAGTAGCCGCTGCCCCCGCTAGCACCGATGCCGTTACTACTGTATCTAACGCATCTAACACCGCCGCCGCCGATGCAAACGCAATAACCGATCATATCGCCGCGGGAATAAATGGCGTTTTCAAGGAATTCGGATATCCCGGCGATATGAACATCCCCGAAAGTTTTAAGAACCGGGTCGCCTATTATATCCGTTACTTTTCTTTCGATGAAAAAGGCTCCAGGTTTTTCCAACGGGGCCTTAGCCGCGCCGATGAATACCTGCCCATGATCCGCCAGGTATTCCAGGAAAAAAATCTGCCCCTTTCCCTCGTGTATCTTCCCCTGGTGGAATCCGGGTTTAGTCCCAAAGCCCGGTCGCGCGCCGGCGCCGTGGGCATGTGGCAATTCATGAGAAGGACGGCCCGTCTTTATGGACTCAAAGTTTCCAGCCGCGTCGATGAACGAAAGAACCCGGAAAAAGCAACCGCCGCCGCCGCCGAATATCTCGACGACCTATTGGCCATGTTCGGCATGGAAGACCCCTTCCTGGGCATTTGCGCCTATAACGCCGGGGAAGGCAAAATCCTGAACGCACTGCGGAAAATCTCCTATAAAGAACGCTCTTTCTGGACCCTGGTGAATAAAAACCTCTTGCGTACTGAAACCAATGAATATATCCCACGCTTGCTGGCCGTTATCCTGATGACCCGGGACCAGGAGACCTATGCCGCCGCTTCTAAAATAGTTTCCCTTGAACCCGACGATAAAACGGACCAGGAAATTATCGATTCCATTCATACTGCCTCGCCCTCCCCGGACGAGGAGAACGGAACGGAAACCGACCCGGGACCCGAATCGGGAGCAGGAACGGATAACGGTTCTTTTTGGGTTTATACAGTGAAAGAGGGGGATACATTATACAGCATTGCACGAAAATATAATGTGGAGTTGGAAACCCTGAAAGAATGGAATCAACTGGACAGCAACCTGATCCATCCCGATGATGAATTAAAATTTTATACCGAGGCTGTGTCGGGGAGCCGGCCCGCCCCGGTATCTAAGGCCCCGGCTGATAAAAAAGGGTATAAATTAATTTATACCGTAAATTATGGAGATTCGTTGGC
>JAUPLE010001012.1 GCA_030837085.1 Acidobacteriota bacterium
CGGAACAAGCGCCGGGTGTAATTTAACGATACCGCTTCCACTCCCGGGAGTGCCGCTAACGAATCGACAGCGGCGCATGCGGACGTCCCTGCTTGGTCATTCATATCGGTGACCTTGAGTAGGAGGTAGTCCTGGCCCCTTAATTGAGATAGGGTGGCAAACTGTTTTACGATTTCCAGGTTCCTGGTTTCGCTGTTATGTTGAACTTGGAGTTGGTGAAAGGAAAACCCTTTCCGCAATTTCACCAGGATTTCGTCCGGCTTGAAGTCTTCGGCTTTTACCGGGGTTGCCAGGAATAGGAAAAATGCCGCTAAGCACAGGCTACATTTTTTAAATATATGATTCATGGTTTCGCTCCATAGTTTATTACCAGCCATAAAAATTTTTGCCACCAAGGCACCAAGGCACCAAGAATTTTTTATAATAAAAACCTTGGTGTACCTTCGTGTCTTTGTGTCTTGGTGGCCATTTTTTCGGTAGAAGGTATTATAGCAAAAAAGGGATAATATTGGAATATGGCCCGCGAAACACACAGAAAACACAGAATAAAAAAACTTTTTCAGTGTATTCAGTGTATTCCGTGTATTCCGTGGGCATCTTAACTTTTTAAAATAAAATTTGCATCATACCGGTTTCTTTGTTAAAATCTTACCTGGCAATAAATCGAAATAAATCAAAATTACAAGGAGACTCGAACATGAACCTGGCAGTCATGGGACTTCAATGGGGCGACGAAGGTAAAGGGAAAGCCATCGATTACCTGGCGCGGGATTTCGATGTGGTGGTGCGCTATGGAGGCGGGCACAATGCCGGCCATACGATATATCACGAAGGTAAAAAAGTCGTGCTCCACCTCCTGCCCTCGGGCATTTTTTCCAGTGGGACTATTTCCGTGATTGGAAACGGCGTCGTCGTTAATCCAATTGAATTAGTCAAGGAAATTAACGGGGCGCAAGCACATGGGGCTTCCCTGGGGGAAGAAAACCTGGAACTGAGTTTATTGGCGCCCTTAATCCTCCCGGAACATGAGTGCCTGGACATTGTTTTCGAGAATTCCAGGTACATTAAAATCGGCACCACGCGGCGCGGTATCGGCCCGGCATATGAAGACCTGGTGGGACGGCGGGCTGTATTCGTGAGAGATTTGCTGGATAAAGATACTTTTTACCGGAAAGTGAAGCCGTTGAACGAGTATTACAATAAACTCATGATGGCCAATGGCGGGGGTGCGGTCGCCGTGGAGAGTTATATTGATGAATACACAAAGGCCGGCGCTTTTTTAAAAAAGTTTGCCAAAAATACGATTTATTCATTAAATCGTTATTACCGGGAAGGGCGCAGCATATTGTTCGAGGGAGCGCAGGGCGTGCTGCTGGATATCAATTTCGGCACTTATCCATTTGTGACTTCTTCGAATCCCACTATCGGCGGTCTTTGCACCGGCACCGGGCTGCCCCCCGGGGCCGTGGGGAAACTCATCGGCATATCCAAAGCGTATACCACGCGGGTAGGGGAGGGGCCCTTTCCTTCTGAGCTGTCCGGGTCGGAAGGGGAATTCTTAAGAGTAAAAGGCAGCGAGTACGGGGCGACCACTGGGCGGCCCCGACGCGTGGGCTGGTTGGACCTGGTGGCGTTGAAATATGCGATTATGATTAATGGCGTGGATGAAATCTTCTTTACGAAAATGGATGTGTTGGACGAATTCACTGAAATAAAAGTGGTGACTGCATATGAATACGCCGGCAAAAAAACGGATGAATTTGATCCTTCCATTGAATTCCTGGACCAGGTCAAACCTGTATGGACATCGTTCCCCGGCTGGAAAACAGCAATCAGTGAAATAAAAGAGTATAAAGACTTGCCGGCTAATGCCAGGCATTATATTGAATTTATTGAGAATTTTATCAGCGCGCCCTTGCGCTATATTTCTTCCGGAGTCCTTCGGGAACAAACGATTAAGCGGTAAAAAAATAGCCACAAAGGCACGCATGTGTGAAGGCACAAAGAAACACCAAGGAATAATTGTTAATATTCAATGGTTAATGTGAATCCCAGCTGTAACCCGGAGGAAGGGGGCTGCAACCCGAATAACGGCATGGGAAGACTGCCGTTAACCATTAGTAATTAACAATTGACAATTAATAATTATCCCCTTCCCATTTTGACAATAAATTAAATAAATGATAGTATTTGATTATCAGGAGGTCATAACATGGCTGGAAAACGTCATATGCTGCGAAATTTTTTTTTAGTGATCTTTTTGGGATTCATTTTTATCGGGGCTGCCCCCAATGAACCTGTGAAAAAAAGACCCCTGGGGGACCGCGGGAAACCAAAGAACTATAAACAAACCGTTAAAAAACAAAAAGCGGTATTCCGGGGCAAAGACATGGCAGTAGGTGCAATGCCTGTATCGTTCGATTGGAGTAAACTGGGGATGGTTACTCCCGCAAAGGATCAGGGCGCTTGTGGAAGTTGCTGGGCTTTCGCTTCAACAGGAGTATTTGAATCAAAATTATTGATGATGGGAGAACCGGTTTATGACCTCTCCGAAGAGCAACAGATATCCTGTAATAGCTCGATGTCGAAATGCAGCGGGGGTAATATGAATGCCCTTCAGTTCTGGTTTAACCGGGGACCCATGGAAGAAAGCTGCACCGGTTACAAATCCGCTACCCTGGCAATACCACCCTGCACCGAACTGGCCAGATGCGGTGAATTATTATACAGGACTTACGACTATTATACAGTGAATGCCACTGTTAACGACATTAAAACGACAATTTATAATGATGGGCCGGCCTATTTCCGCTTTGATGTTTATTATGATTTTTTTACTTACTGGGATTCCCAGGCACCTGGAGCGGTTTATGTCAATACTACCGGTAACCTGGCCGGGGGGCATGCGGTGCTGGTTATTGGCTGGGACGATGCAAAAAACGCCTGGTTGTGTAAAAACAGTTGGGGAAATACAAGCGGTCCAAATGGTAATGGGACTTTCTGGATTGCTTATTCGGGACATGCCCATAACCTCTACATTGGGGTAGCGAACGTAAAAGTTAAATATCTTTCTGTCCAGAAGGCGGATTTAGTCTCCATTGGCTCCTATGACGCCGCCAATGCAGGGTATGTGTATACCAGCCTGAGCAATGGGGCAGGGTTTCCCCGGTGGAATTGGAATTCCGGTGTACGAATGATCGATAACAATGCCCGTGTTTTCTTTGCCGATGTGAATGGCGACAAACATAAAGACCTAATCAGCATCGGCGCCTATGACGCCGGCAATGCGGGTTTTGTGTATGTCAGCCTGAGCAATGGAACCGCTTACCCCGGTTGGAATTGGAATTCAGGCGGACGTATGATTGACAATAATTCCCGTGTATACTTTGCCGATGTTAATGGTGACGGCAAAGCGGATATGATCGGCATCGGGGCTTATGACGCTGGCAATGCGGGTTTTGTGTACGTCAGTTTGAGTAACGGCAGCGCTTTTCCCGGCTGGAGCTGGAATTCAGGTGGACGTATGATCGACAATAATTCCCGTGTATACTTTGCCGATGTCAATGGTGACGGCAAAGCGGATATGATCGGTATCGGAGCTCACGACGCAGGCAATGCGGGTTTTGTGTACGTCAGTTTGAGCAACGGCAGCGCTTACCCGGGCTGGAGTTGGAATTCAGGTGTCCGTATGATCGATAATAATTCCCGTTTATACTTTGCCGATGTCAATGGCGACAGCAAAGCGGATATGATTGGTATCGGGGCCTATGACGCCGGCAATGCGGGTTTTGTTTATGTCAGTTTGAGCAACGGCAGCGCTTACCCCGGCTGGAGTTGGAATTCAGGTGGACGTATGATCGATAATAATTCCCGTTTATACTTTGCCGATGTCAATGGCGATGGCAAAGCGGATATGGTCGGCATTGGAGCTTACGACGCAGGCAATGCGGGTTTTGTGTATGTCAGCCTGAGCAATGGCAGCGCTTTCCCCGTCTGGAATTGGAACTCAGGTGGGCGAATGATCGATAATAACTCAACAGTGTTCGTGGAAGATATCAACGCCGACAAAAAAGCGGATTTAATCGGCATCGGCGCCTATGACCTTGGCAATGCCGGGGTTGTATATGTCAGTTTAAGCAATGGGACAGGATTTCCCGGTTGGTGCTGGAATTCAGGTATTAAAATCATCGACCGCTACTCCCGTGTATTTGTCGTCGAGTAACCTCGATGCCGCTGCCCCAAACTTGAAAGGTTGAAAAAGTTTTAAAAATGAGTATAATCTAACGGTAACAAAAAAAACGAATTTTGGAGGTATTACACTTTTGGAGTAAAGGATGTATACCAAAGAAGAAATATTAGCGGAAATCAAACGGGTCGCCGAGAAACTGGGAGTAAAGACACTAAAACGAGAAGACTTTGAAAAAAATACCACCATCCCCAACGATACTCTCGCTTTCTACCTGGGTTCATGGGACCGGGCACTGAAAGAGGCCGGACTGGAAACGGAATCAGCCGCGAAATTCAAAGGCAAACTAGAACCCCAAAATGAAGATGATTTACTTAAGGATCTGGTTCGCCTTTACGATGAAACCGGCGAGACTCCCACCGCGGCACTGGTGAACGCCATGGGCAGATACCACTATCGCCACTACGGCGCCCGCTGGAAAAGCCTGGGAGAAGCCTTTGACGTGGCGGTGAATAAATTTCCACCCAAATCCCGGACCCATCCACCTGTGTCATCCGCCGCACCCGCCGCTACCGACGAAGTCGCCGCCCCTCAACCTCCGTCTGCCTTATCCGACAGCGACGAGTTTAATAGAAGACTTTTCCTGGGCCTTTCCGACTTCAGTGAATTAGGAATTTCTCAAGATGAATCCGGGGAAATGCGCATTGACCCGGGACAAATGAAAGGGGGCCCCTCCATCGTAGAAATCCCCCTGGCCTCAACTGCCCCAGGGGAAGAAGACACGGAAGAAGATGTAGAAGAACTATTCCCGGATGCAGGCATTCCTGGGATCATTACGAAAACCCCAAAAATTAAACTGATCCCGCAAACCATTAAACCTAAAATTGCCAAAA
>JAUPLE010001013.1 GCA_030837085.1 Acidobacteriota bacterium
ATGTTTTTTATTGCGGGTGACGACAATATGTTTTCCAGCTTTTGCCATAGCTGCTATCATTATATCCGTGTACTGTTTGTGAGTTTTGTGTTTTCGCAGCAGCTCCTCCAGTGTATTTACAAACCTCTTGTCAAATACTACCACATTAAACCGAGATAAAATTTGTTGCGTCTCCAATAGAAATCGATGGGCTAACGGTGCTTTTGAAGGTATGGCTTTTAAGGCAAAATCGCAGCAACCACGTAATACTTCTGCCACCACAACTGATGGCAAAGCTATTTCTGACCAGGATATCCTCTCTAAATAAAGATGCAACGTCGGATGCCCCTCCCCAAAGTGTCTTACTATGTTGGTATCCCATAAATACATGAGCTATTTATCATCCTTGATCATTATCGTTGCGCATTTCAATTTTGTCAAACATCTCTCCCCATGTCGGGTCATCATGGAATATTCCAAACCAATCCCAGGGGGTATCAAAAGAAAGATTTTTTGATTTCGGTTTCACCGGTACATCCAGTTGAACAATTTCACTGTGATTAATAATAGTAGTGATAGTTTCACGAACTTTATACAGGGCCTCGGTTCGAGTTGGGGCTTCAAGTGTACAGTCCGGTATCCCGGGAACTGTTACATGGATATTGCCGTCTACTTTGTCGGTGAGTAACACTGTATATCTCATTTTCAAATTCCTTTTAAATTTGCTTAGGATAATAAAATACTATAGATTAGAAAAATTGTCAACTTCCTGGAGATTATATATACCTGTCAGTAAGTGTGCCGTCAGGATTAACTACCCCGGCATCTCTCATGATCTCCCTGGCTTCTTCTGGAGTACAATTTTCAAAATGGGGCGGCGCCCCAACCCTCCTTGCACGGCCCTGGTTCTCCTTCTTTGAGGGCAGTGTCTCAAATTCTTGTTTTTTTTGCACGCTTTTTTGAGGTATTAGTAAAAGGAGCAAAAACAGGTCAGGGAGCAGGAGTTAGATTTGGAATGATGAATGATGGAAAATACAGGATTCAGGGGGCGGGGGTCTGGGATCGGAGGTCAGAGGGGATTTTTGTGAGTACTCCCTATCCTACCCAAACTTAAGAATTTTTTTCATGTGCCCCTTTTTTTACTCCCCCAGTAGGAGTTTTCCCATTTTTTTAGAGAGAAATAGAGATCTTTGCCCTGAAAATTTATCAGGAAGCAAAGGAGAAAGTTTAGAAGGCTTAAAAAGGGCGAACACTGGATTCCTAACAACTCGAGAAGCCGCGGATGATCTTTCAACACTACCACTGAAAGTCTTTCTCTTCATCGTATAGAACAATATACGTTACAATAACCACCCCTTCAATACTTTGCTTTTGCTCTCGAATGTCGGGCAATTTCACAGTACTGGCTACAAAACCCAGGAAAAATGGAATTATCAATCGACTTTAAATGGTTGCGAATTCACTACTGCGCCACTGGCGTACTGTAACTGGACTTTCCAGTCGCCTTTCTTCCCGGCAACTCCCTTATCCGCCCAGGTTCTCCACCTTGAACCTTGCTTCAACGTAAGGGTGGTCCGATTCGCTTCTTTTTCATTGTAAAACCAGACAAAAACAACCTGTATATTAGCGGCGATATCCTTGGCATCCAAGAAACAATACACGGTTTCCGTCTCTGCCGGGAAAGACTGGCTTTCACCTATCAGTTCCCGGTTTTCTACACCGGTCCCGACAGCAAACTTGCTAACGGTAAAATCAGTTCCGCTTTCCTTGCCATTCCCTACTTCAGAGCCCTGCGAAAAAGCAAAACAGGTTAATCCGATCCACATCACTGTTAATACCAATACTCTCATTTTACGACCCATGGTTTCCTCCTTCTAATCGAATCGCTTTTAGAATTTCAATTTGAATTGTAATGCATAAGCAAAAATAATTCAAGGAGTTTTACGAGTCAGGCAAAATCCCCCCCCTGCCGGGGGACAAACTTTTACTAATACCTCAAAAAAGTGTGCAAAAAAACAAGGATCTGAGAGACTGTTTTCAAAAAAGGAAGGTCCCAGGGCCGTGCAAAGAGGGAGAAGGACGGTCCAGGGATTAACGTCACGCCTGCGATTTTAAAATCTAATGGTGAATTTGGGACTCCTTCTACCATTTTATTTTTTTCAAAAATGGTTTATAATTGATTCTCGAAGAATCGAGTGTTTTCTATAGGAGGAAAAAACGATGTTTAAGAAAATCAAGATCGAACAATTTAGGGGAATTACAAACCTTGAATTAAACGACCTACGTCAATTTAACCTGTTCGTAGGAAAAAACAACTGCGGAAAAACAAGCCTCCTGGAAAGCATTTACCTTATTTCCAGACCTTCTAATCCTATTTATCCGGTCCTGATAAATAATTTAAGAAGTCATTTTATAACGCAACCTTACTCATGGACAGTTTTATTCAATAAAATGGATACAGAAAATCCCATCCGCTTAAGCGGAGAAACTTTAACGCCAAAAGAAATACGGACGCTGTCGATATTTCCCTTACAAGCTAAGAATGATGTGCTGTCTACCTACGAAACATTTGATTTTTCAATGAAAAGTACTCGGAGAGAGTTCTTCGATAATATAATAGGTCTGATGGTGGAGTTTTCGATTTCAAAAGATCGTGGGAAGAGGCAAAGTTATGAATCAAAAATATCGATAGGGAAAGAAAATAAGTGGGAAGTTGACGCTCCTGAAAGTTATACTGAAACTTTAAGAAGTACATTTTTTACTCTTGAGATCAATCGCGCAGATATCGCTATACGGTTTAATCAAGTACTTATAAGAAAACAAGAAGATAAAATTTTAAAAGTTCTCAGAGCTGTCGAACCGCGCCTTTCTAATTTGTCAATTGGTGCGGATAACATTTTGTATTGCGACATGGGCTTTACTAAACTACTTCCTTTAAGCTCCGCCGGAGAAGGGCTAAATAACCTGTTAGCTATTATCCTGGCCATATACGAAACCTCCGGCGGCGTTGTTATGATCGATGAAATTGAAAACGGGCTTCACTATGCCACCCAGGAAATCCTCTGGGAGGCGATATTTGAAGCAGCAACCGCTTTCAATGTACAAATCTTTGCCACCACCCATTCCTACGAAAACGTCAAGGCCTTTAGCTCAGCCTGCGAAAAATTAGACGACAAAGGTGATAAGCTCAGACTTTTCCGCATCGAAAACGAAAAAGATAAAATACGATTATTCGACTTCAACCATGAAATGCTCAGTACCGCGATAATGAAAGATTGGGAGGTCCGTTAATGATTATTAAAGAACAGTCTCCGAAATCGATTACAAAGAAGAAGCTATTGGCAGTTGAAGGAAAAGATGATAAAAATTTTTTCGAAGAATTGCTTAAGTATATGGGAATAGACGGTATTGTTGATGTATGGGAAGTGGGGGGAAAGGATAATTTTAAAATAGAATTGCCTACATTGTTGAATGGATCCGGGGTCAGTAATCTTGAAGTTGTTGCCATTATTCGTGATGCGGATGAA
>JAUPLE010001014.1 GCA_030837085.1 Acidobacteriota bacterium
ATCCAATCTATTTAGCCGAGACGTTTGTCGATGAATCACGATTTAAAGGGACCTGTTATAAAGCCGCCAATTGGAAACATGTGGGATATACCGAGGGTTATTCCAGGAGTAACCAGCCTAAATCAAGAAAAAGCCTCCGCTCAGCGGTTACTGGAACTGAATCGAGGACATTGGGAAATTGAGAATAGAGCTCATTGAGTTAGAGATGTCACATATGATGAAGATCGTTGCCGTATTCGTACTGACAATGGGCCTCTTGTGATGGCAACAATCAGAAATTTAGCTATTGGTATTGCCCGGATGATGGGATTTCGATATATCCCTGATGCCAATAGAACCTTTACTTTTTGTAGTATAAGAAAAAAAAGAATAATTATGTGGGGACTTGATTAAATCGCTCATTAAAGAAGTACAGTGCTGCGGTGTTGAATGTTGAATGTTGAATGTTGAATATGGAGCAACAGTACCCATGGAAAACAAGATATATTGTTCAGGAACAACGGTTTCAATATCACCCTGCAACAATCACTCCGGTGGTAAGGGGAAAAAATGATGACCATGAAATATAAAAAAACATCCTAATACTAAGCATAGAAAAAGAAAGAGAAAACGACGCACCCTTGTTTTTTCCTTATATGGACTTGATAAGAATAGCACTTTCCGCTACAATGATAACTCATGTTGGCAGAAACAAAAAAGGATAAAACATTGCTTTTTAGCGTTGACGTCGTCCTGGTGGAACCTGAAATCCCCCAGAATACGGGCAATATTGCCAGGACTTGCGCCGCCCTGGGCTGCAAACTTCATTTAATTGGACCCCTGGGGTTTTCTTTGACTACCCAACGCTTACGACGCGCAGGCGTCGATTATTGGAACATGGTGGAAGTGGAGCGGCACCCGGATATGGAAACTTTCTTAAAAACTCATACAGACGGTGTATTTTATTTTTTCACGCAGAAAGGGCTGCGCGGTTACCACGAAGTTGAATTCCGGGGGCGCAACTATTTTGTTTTTGGAAAAGAGTCTACCGGGCTTCCTGAGGAGCTTATCGCCCGATATCCGGATTATTGTTTACGTATTCCCATGAGACAGGGTATGCGGTCCTTGAATGTTTCCACTGCCGCGGCCCTGGCGCTCTATGAAGCCTTTCGTCAAAACAGGTTCCCCGACCTTCATATATAGAGCTTTTCACTAAATTCCCCTGGTTCCCGAAGGTCAGATATTCCTTTTTTCCCCAGGAACATTGGGGCTAGGCGCTATGCCGTCACTCCGTCACTCTGTCACTCCGTCACTCTTGGACTTCGAAAACCACGGAAATATCAGCCCCCTGGTGGGCATTAATGACGCCTTTATTGCTTTTCGTAGACAGCGTCCGCAAAAAACTCCCGGCATACGTACCGCCAAATACAAATATTCCCCAAACGATACTATGTTCGGCGCAGCCTTCGTCTCCCTCCTGGAATAAGTAAGCGGTTGGTTCGATATATTCCTGTACCAACCATGTTTTCATTTGAAAAGCAGCCTTTATGGCCTTTTCCCATTCCTGCTGATGGCAATAAAGACCGATAAGAATTTGCCTACCGCCCAAATTAACTGCCGGTTTCAAGACTAATTTATCTTTGTTAGCAAGGATAAACGTTTCCAGGTCAATCATTTCTCCCTGATAACGGGTTCGTCCGGGTGTAGTTTTACGGGTCCAGGGGATGTATTTTTTTATGCATCCCCGTTCTTCCGGGGTGAATCGTTCCGACTCCTCATGTTCAGAGAGCAATGCTATATTTAGTTTATTGGACATCAACATCGTAACCAGCCCGACATAGAGGAGCAGGTTGCCTTTGCTAAAAGCCTCCCGTATACCATGCGGGACAAAGCCGCCATAATTTTCATGGAGGCATAATACCCGTTTCCAATCATAATAGACATTGTCCCGCATCACTTGTAAATGTGGGTAATCACATACGATGAGCTCTCCCTGGAATTC
Organism: Acidobacteriota bacterium; assembly: GCA_030837085.1. Classification (GTDB taxonomy): domain Bacteria; phylum Acidobacteriota; class Aminicenantia; order UBA2199; family UBA2199; genus JAKAGC01. The sequence goes on from JAUPLE010001014.1 coordinate 1,982, forward strand.
CTTGTCCATGGACTGTAATATTTCCCGGTACGCTGAAAGAATATAGTTTTCAAAAGGGGAATTGGTGGAGCCCTTTTGATGGCCTCCCATAACCATTACCGTATTTATTTCCTTTCGACAAAGGGGAAATTGTTTCAATATGCGCTTAATATATAATTTCAAGGCAATCGCTACGAGGTCTTCATTGATTGGTTGCACGGGATTTTCTTCGAGAAATTTCAACATGGGTAAGGTTTTTTTATAAATGGAGAGCCAGAAGGGTAATTCCCAACCGCCCAGGTTGCCTGCGATGTTATACTCCAGGCATTTAAATCCCTGGGTAGTGGAATAGATAAAATCTCCTCGTCCCAACAGGTGATGAATATGTTCTTCGGTTACCCCGGCCATAATCTCTTCTATTGATTCTAGGGTTATTTCATAATATTGCCCCATTTGCCGGGCGTCAAAATCAAATATTTTTCGAGGAATCTGCTTGATAAGGTTGAATACGCTTACGCCGGCGTCCATTACTTCTTTTTTGAAGTGTTGGTTGATAAAGAGAGGCCACGGTTGGAGAACAACTTTTCTATAGGGCCACTGCAACCCTTCATATTGAGAGTGCTTTAGACACCAGGGATTTTTTTCGACGAACTCCAGGAATTTTAAACCGGTTTTCGATAATTCTTCATGAACCTTCCGTAATTTTTCGTTTACAGTCATTATTACTGCTCCTTTTCTTAAGTGTGCGCATCTATTCCCGGACTTCGAAAACCACGGTAATATCGGCCCCCTGGTTAACATTGATGATGCCTTTATTACTCTCCGTTGAAAGTGTACGCACAAAGCTCCCGGCATACGTACCACCGAATACAAACATACCCCAGACGATATTATGCTCGCCGTAACCTTCCTCCCCTTCCTGGAATAAATAGGCGGATGGTTCGATATATTCCTGCACCAACCATGCTTTCTTGCAGAAAGCTTTATTTATCTCCTGTTCCCATTCTGGCTGAGAGGTATGAAGGCCGATAAGAATCTGCTTACCACCCAAATTTAAAGCCGGTTTCAAGACTAATTTATCCTTGTTCGCCAGGACAAACGTTTCCAAGCTAACCGTTTCTCCCCGGTAACGGGTCTGACAGGGTGTGGTTTTACGGGTCCAGGGGATGTATTTTGTTATGCTTTCCCGTTCTCCCGGTGTGAAAAGGTCGGACTCTTCATGTTCAGACAGCAGTGCTATATTTAATTTATTGGTCATCAAGAAGGTAAGGGGACCGGCATTGATGACCAGGTTCCCTTTGTAAAATATCTCTAACATCTCATCGGGAACGATACCGCCATAATTTTCATGGATACATAATACCCGTTTCCCTTTATAATAGAGATAATCGCCCTGTACTTTCAAATGACCGTAATCGCAAACGATGAGTTCTCCGTGTAAGTTCATGGATTGTAAAATCTGCCGGTACATGGAAACAGAGTATTTTTCCACCGGGGAGTTCAAAATACCGTCTTGATGCTCTGCCATGACCATGGCGATAGTCATTTCATTGGTATTGTGGGGAAATTTTTTTATCAAGTTGTTAACATGGGACCTCAATGCGACGGTCACGAGGTCTTCATTGATGTTTTCCAGGTGGTTTTCTTCAAAAAATTTTGCCGTGACGATGTTTTTCATGTACATGGAATGCCAGAAAGGCAATTCCCAACCACCCAGGTTCCCGGCAATGTTGTACTCCAGGCATTTAAATCCCTGGGGGGGGGAATAGACAAAATCTCCCCGCCCAAAAAGGTAATTGAGATGCTCCCCGCTGGTCCCGGCCAATATATTTACCATCAATTTAGCGGGAATTTCATAATAACCGCTCATTTCCCGGGCGTCGAAATTGAATATTTTCCCAGGTATATTCTTGATAAGATTAAATACACTTATGCCTGCATCCGCCACCTCTTTTTTGACGTGTTGGTTGATGTAAACCGGCCACGGCTGGAATTTAATTTTCCAGGGTACCCATGGCCATTTCAACTCTTCATAGAGGGAATGTTTTAAACACCAGGGATTTTTTTCGACGAACTCAAGGAACTTTAAACTGGTTTTCGATAGGTTTTCATGGCCTTTTCTTATTTCGTCTCTTATATTCATTGATTTATTCCTCTACTTCGAAAACCACACTCACTTTTGCCCCCTGGTGGCAATTGATAATCCCGCTTTTACTATTGGTAGGCATCGCCCGTACCCATCCGCCGGAGTAGGTGTCTCCGAAAATGAAAAAGCCCCATACGGCATGATGCTCCCCATAGCCATTCTCTCCTAACTGGTACATATAAGTGGATGGTTCAATATATTCCTGCACCAGCCAATTTTTTACGTCGTAGGCTGTTTTTACCACCTCATACCATTTTTCCTCGGTGAGATTTTCATCGAAGTGAATATCTTGCCAATCGTTCCAGTGCATCGCCGATTCTACTACATCCCGCCATTCCTTTTCCGGGGTATGAGGGCCGACATGGATATCTTTACCTCCTGCTCCGATTAAGGGCTTGAGCACTAGCTTTTCCCGGTTAGCCAGGATGAATTCTTTCAATTGGATGGTCTCCCCCTTATAGGTAGTTCTCCCGTCAGTCACTTTCCGGGTCCAGGGGATATATTTTTCAATCGTTTCTTTTTCTTCGGCAGTGAACCACCCGGAATCCTTGCTTTCTGAGAGTAACGCCAGGTTTAACTTGGTGGACAATATCCAGGCGATCGCACCGTTGCAGATTAAAATTTTTCGTTCGTTAAAAAGTTCTAAAATATCGTGTGGGATATATCCCTGGCACCATTCTACGATAATGTGCACCTTCTTACTATCATAATAAACATTGTCCCCCGACTTCTTCAACTGGGAATATGTACAAAGGATAACCTGGCCATCGGGGCGATTGAACACCGTTGGCAGCACACTATTGAGAACCGTATTCATATACCTTTCTTGCGATGCTTTGCGGGGATCGTTATAACCTATCGGCATGACAATGGCGATATTTATTTTATCGCAGCCCCGGTAGAATTTTACCGCGGCCTTTGCCAGGTGCTCGAACATAAAACTATATAAATTTCTATTCTGGATTTTTACCCTATACTGTTTCAAGAATTCCGAAATTATGGGTGTTGCCTGGTATAAAGATTCCCAGAGGGGTAAACTCATGCCGCCCAGGTTGGTGTTGACATTATATTCGAGGCACTTTAACCCCGTGGAAGTGATGATGAAATCGCCCCGCGCCAGGAGATTGTCCAAATGCTCATTATTCACTCCATATAGAAAATATTTGGCCAGGTCCAGACTTACTCCATAATACTTACTTGTTTTCCCAGGATCATTGGCAAATACACGCTGCGGGATAATCTTAAGTAAATTTAGGACTTTTAAATTGGCCTCAATTATTTCAGCTTTGATCTTCTGCCCAATAAATGTTGGCCAGGGCTGCAGTTTAAACAAGGGATCGTTTAATTCCAACAGACCATAACTGGATGCCCGCAAGCTCTCGGGTTTCTGCCGGACAAAATCATGGAATAAAATATTATATTTTGATAGACGTTCATGGCCTTCTTTTATATGCGGTTTTATCTCCATTGTGCACCTCTTTTATTCTTTTCTTTTTTAAATTGTGGATTTTCAAATTCGATTGCGGGGTGAGATAAAAAAGGTAGGGAACAGGCACTGCCTGTTCCTTATCTTTTAAATTGTTAATTGTCAATTGTCAATTGTTAATTATTAATGGTTAATTTAATAGATAAACGCATACCCAATTTTCAGGAAAAAGGTACGGTTCCTGCGGGTGAGTGGAAACTCGGTCATGCCCAGTTGGTTTTCAGAATAGCCGATAAACAACTTAGTCTGGGGATTTACTTTGTATGAGAATAAAACCTGGGTGAAGAGGGTTTTGGTCCTGGCATCAACCGGGAAAAGGTAAAGGGCCTGGTTCTGTTTTAAGTCCTGGTATTGCAGGATGATGCGGAAAAAAGTGCGTACGTTGAAATTGTACACTAATTTTGCCTGCAAAAGATTGACCGAGTAAACTTTATCACCTTCCCTGGACAACCGCTGGAAGGTGTCGTTGAGGGACAGGTTTAAACGTTTACCAAAGGATACATTCAGGGTGGGCTGGATCAAAAAAGAATTGGCAGGAAGGAAATTCTCATAATCGATATCGCTGCCGAATAAAGTCAACACGGTAAATTTCATACCACCCCTGGGCCTGAAATCGAAATATGCCTGGAATTGATTTTTCTCATACAATATCCCGTTATACCTCTCTTTCTGGATAAAAAAGTTTGGCCTGAATATCGATTGCAAGGGGCCCTGGTAATCTATTCCCAATTGTATCTGCCGGTCGCTAAGGACGCCCTTCTGATCGGTGATTACCACGCCATTAAAAATAAAACTGATCTGGTTAAACCACTTATGGCCCCTGGTCCAGAAAATGGGCTGGGCAAAAACATTGAAGAAATGGTAGCCCACACGGGGAATGAACCCATAATCAGCCCTGAAATTATCTGTATATTCCTGGTAACTGGCGCCATACCCGAAGGTTCGTCCCCAGTGCAAAAAATTCACAAGCACGGCGTTACCGTCAAAGGGATCAACCGTCTGGTAATTCTCCTGGGCGATATCCGTGGGATAATCAGTCCGGGAGTGAAGGAATTGGGCATTTAACGTCTTTGTATTGGTGAGGCGCAAGAATCCATCCACCCCGACAACATGGTTGTAATAGTCGGTGCCGGCCCTACCTGTATAAAGGAATCCCAACGTAGAACCCCGACCCACATCCCGGCGATAACGCAATACTCCACTGAAGATGTCTTCTTTATACGAAGCGAGCCAGGAACCCATGTTGGAAGGAAAAAGAAGGGTGTTATAGCGATCCTGGGCCGCAAAAAAACCAATGGCATTGCGACCGACCTTCCCGGTCATTTTAACTCCCCATAAGGGATCGTATACAGTGCGGGTAAACATCGCTTCCATGGGAGTGAGGAAGAAATCCGCCCCTTCCAGGAAAAAAGGCCTTTTCTCTTCGTAACGAAGAGCAAAACGGGTATTCACTTCCAATTGAGCCACATTAGCCTCAACCTGGGAAAAGTCCGGGTTTATGGTTGCATTAAGTATCAGGTTAGACGTTATTCCCCAACGGGCGCTTAATCCTGGTTCCACTTTTATCTTACCGTTCTCCATTTTTCCATCCGGCATGTCGGTCCGACTATCCGTGCGGTTAACAGTTAAAGTAGGATCAAATTCAAGATTATGCCCGGAAGACATACCTTCAAAACCAGCTATTTTATTAACCTGGCAAAGAAAACACTGCTTATCCCTGTCCATCGGATGCGATCTCAGGCGGTGACGGATAGAACGGGGATAAAGACGCTCGACACAGATTCCCCAGGTCTGTTTTTCTTGCGCCCTGGGAAACCGAAGTTGGTTAAAAGGGATGGCTATCTCGATACAGTACCCGTAATCGGTTAATCTCCCGGCCGAGTCCCAGATGGCATCCCAGGAAAAATCTTCAAACCCTTCCAACTCACTGAAAAAAGCATCGGCCTGCACACCCAACGCATTTACCCGGAATTGAAAACCGCGGCGCTCGTCATTAAAGGTGTCCAGTAATAAGGTAACATGGTCATCCATGACAAAGGTAGTCATCGCATCCCTGTCCATGATGTGGGCCCGAACCTTTTTAGGCTCCGGGTCATAACACCGGAATCCGAAATAAACCTTCGTCCTGGAAAAAGTAACCAGGCAATCGGTCTTAACGATGGCCGGGGTGTTATCTCCAGGCCACCATTCATAAGGTACATCGATTTTAACGGCTTTTTCCCACGCAGACTCACTCAGCTTGCCATCGATTTTGATTTCGGATTCAGCTTTGCTGACTGTATAACTCTGCGTCGGGGGTAATTCGATTCTCTTCTGGGTCTGCTGACCGGCCAGGTATGTTAAAGACCCTTCCCAAAGCAAAATAAAGAAAAATGCAACAACCAACGATTTACTAAATGTTCGGTTCATATCAATCTCCTTATTTAAAGATATATATTATACACATTTTTTTTTAATAATGAAATTATTCCTACCTCCGGCGGCCAGGGGATGCTTTTAAAAAAGCACCCCTGGAACCCCCGCAAAACTTTTGTTTTACCACTAGGCATGGGCTGCCGTGGTCCGGTAGTCGGAACTCACTGTCTCAATCTGCCCCATATCCATTTTGATCACCCGATCTGCCACATCAAAGTAATGATCATCATGGGTAATGGCAATAACAATCTTTCCTTCCGCTTTCATGCGCATCAATAATTCCCGGTAAAAGAATTTCCTGAATTCCGGGTCCTGGTCGGCAGCGATTTCATCAAAAAGATATATCGGGTGCCCCTCCAGGTAGCACTGCAGTAGCGCTAACCGCTTCCGCTGCCCACCGGAAAGATCAACCGTACTAAAAGCATTATTTTCCAAAGTGACCTTCTGCTCCAGGCGCAATAATTTTAAATATTTCTGGATATCCGGTTCTTTACCGGTGAGATCGATACTGTACAATTTTTCAAACAGGTGATAATCGCTGAAAACGACAGAGAAATACTCACCTACTTCATAATTGGCCTTTTCCTCACCGTTAACCCGGATCACACCGCCTTCAGGGATATACAAACCCGTCAACATCTTGGCCAACGAGGTTTTACCACTGCCGTTGCCTCCGACAATAAATACGATTTCTCCTTTATTAGCCTCAAAATCCAGGGGCCCGATCCGAAACCGTTCGATCTCGTTTTCACTTTTGTATTCGAACCAAATGCCTTCAGCTTTAATACTTTCGATGCAGTCAGGGAGCTTTTCGGGAGGTTTTATGGCGCTGGGATCTATGTTGGCCGGTACATCCTTACTGAACTCCTGCACCCTGGCCCAGGAAATCCGCATCCGCATAATTTCCGGAACAGAGCGTAACAGGACATTAAATGGGCCAATCAAATACAGCAATATCATGATAAAACTCATGATGGTAATCCTGGAAATTTCCGGGAATACCCGCGTAAAGCCGAAACCAACAGCCCCCAATGTGATGATCAACAGGGATTCACCGACTAAAAAGGCGTTTATGAATTTGATAAGGGCAATGCTTAACTTAGTCCGTAGGGCATCCACACTATTGGCCACATCTGCCTCGTATTCCCTGCGCTTATGGTAATGCATGCTCAATTCTTTAAAACCATCCAACATGCCGTTTAAATACCCCATAAATGCGTTTTGGGTATCCCTGGCTTCTTCGAAGAGAGGGTTGGTTTTCTCAGTTACCACATAATAGATGCCGGCCACAAAAAAGACCACCAGCAGCGTAAGTGCCGTAGCCCAAAACGCGATAGAGGCCAGGAAGAGAAATGAACCGAAAATCGTGATGACACTGGTGGCAAACATGACCACGATATTGGCAGCATTGGAGATTTGGTTGGTATCATCATTGAGGGTTGCCAGTACACGACCGCGGTCCACTTTCTCAAAACTCTGGTAAGAAGTATTGAAAATTTTTCCCACCAGGTTCATGCGTAGGTCATAGATGATATCGAAAGAGATTCTAGTCAGCTCAGTTTGCAGTATTTTACGACCAATGATGTAGAGTAAGAAAGCCAGGGTAAAAAAGTATAATTGGTAAAACAGGCCTGACGTATTGAATACGGAAGCATTGATTAGGAATATAATGATGGCGTTGGCGCCGCCCGAGGCTACGCTTAATACCAACATCAGTGGGGCTTGACGTTTATACTTGTTTTGCTGGGGAAAAAGACTTGAGATAACAAGCCCAATCCAACTCATGCCCATGGATGCCAGCACTAAAATAATCGCTGCCTGGAAACTGGAAGGACCAAATGTCAATGCCGTATCCCAGCTAACACCGTTCATAGATTTCGGCAGCAAATATATCCCATAAACAAATGGTATAAACATAATAAGAGCCATGACCCAATGACTGATTTTTTTGAGTCCCAGCCCTTCAAACCGACGCCTTCCTTTTATTATATCCAGGGGAATGGAGATATAAAAGGCCAGGACGCAGAGTATGAAGATACCCACCATCAATGCTACTACAGCGCTGCCTTTATCAACTGCATCCCCCTGGATATTGAGGGAGGCCAATTCCGCACCCTGGAGAACGCTGATAATATAGTTTCCGATCCAGGGTGTTGCCGTGCTGTTGGAGTTGGCCAGGACAGCGACACCAAATTTTTCCTTCGGGCTAAAACCGATATAAGCTGTATAATTGGGATTTAATCCCTGGTGATCCAGGATATCGGTGCCATTCATGTAGGAATACCACCCCATCCCGTAAGCGCCCAGGGTTGCCGGGTTGATAGCGACGGTGTGATCTGGTTTATGGCTCTCCTGCACCAGGGAAGCGAAAAGATTTTCTTCTTGTCCCATTTGAACTTTCAACCAACGGACCATATCAGTGGCATTGGAGATTATGTAGCCGGCAGGGGTGTTGCCCCGATAAACCGGCGCATCATACTCGCGTGCAGCGAAAAAGCCGATCTTATAACCTTGGGCCATGGCTGAAGAATCCTGCGGACACCCCACAAATGAATGCGTCATTCCCAGGGGAGTCAGGATGTTCTTGGCCAGGTAGTTCTCATAGGGCATGCCGGATACGGTTTCGATTACCGCGCCCAGGACATCGTAGTTAATTGTAGCATATTCGAAGGCCGTTCCCGGTTTTTGTTCCAATTCGAAACCCACTAGTTTGTGTACGGATTGCTGCAATGCATCCTGGGCATTGCTGCGGGGGATCAGTGATATGGTCTGGGTAGGGATGCCGCTGGTATGATGTAAAAACTGCCTCAGTGTCACCGGGCATTCCCGGCCCTGGTAATTGACATGAAACCAGGGGAGGTACGTGGATACCGGCGCATCCAGGTTCACCAGGCCTTCTTTCTCCAGGTTGAGTATTGCCAGGGCTGTAAAGGCTTTACTGGTGGATGCCAGTTCGAACAGTGTATCGGGAGTAACGGGTGTTCCTTTTTCTTCATCGGCGTAGCCGTACCCCTTCGTATACACCCGATCTCCTTTGACAATGGCCAGGCTGAGACCTGGGATGTCCCATTCATCCATTAACTTTTGCACTTTTTTATCGATTTGGGAGGCGGGAATCTCACTATCTGCCGCCGCCAGGGGCAATGTTAATGGAAAACCGGTTGAAATAACAAAACAAACAAAAAAAACAACGTAGAACCATAATTTTTTTTTCTCGCTCATAAGCTCTCCTTTTTTATTTTCATATTTTCAATAACATTAACTATATCTGATCCCATGTATTTTTAGAATCCGAACTCACTGCCATCATCCTTGAATAACCTGGCATTTGCAGATGCCAGGTCGCTCGACAATGGAATATCTTTCAACGTCATGCTTTCGTCGCCCACTACGGCAGAAATAATTTCTTTGAAATATTGACTAAAACGTTGGATAGTCTCTTTTTTAAATAGTTGCGTGCTGTATTGGATTGAAAACAAAAACCGCTCTCCTATGTCTATTCCGCCGATAAGTAAATCAAATTTGGATTCATTGTATTCGGAATTGTAAGGTTCCAGTATTATTTCGGAACCTGGTTTTGCTGGCGCTTGTTCCAATGCAGGGCGGTTTTCTTGAGCGCCAAAACCAAACATTACATCAAAGAGGGGATTGCGGTTGGAATCCCTTTCTTTTAATACCTGGCCCACCAGGTCTTCAAATTGATAATCCTGGTTGTCGAAGGCTTCGAGTGTCTGCCGCTTGACTTCTTTAAAAAAATCGCTAAATGTTTTACTGGCCGAAGGGTAAATGCGCAGCGCCAGGGTGTTAATAAATACACCAATAATATTTTCCAGGTCGGCATGGTGGCGGCCGGCAGCGGTTGTTCCGATGATAATGTCTTCCTGGCCGCTGAGTTTGAACAGAAATACACTGCATAGGGTTAGCATTAATATAAACAACGTGGCATTTTCCCGGGAGGAAAAATCTCTTAATTTCGCCGCATCTGCGCTGTCGATATCAAAATCAACTATATTGCCTTTATATATTGGGGAAATCGGTCGTGGGTAATCTGTAGGTATTTTAAGTACCGGCAGTTTTCCTTTGAAAATATCGAGCCAGTACTCTTCCTGCTTTTTCATGCGCCCCGACAGGACCAGGTCATTCTGCCATTGAGAATAATCTCTATACTGGAGATTCAATCCCGGCAGGGCAGTACCCTGGCACAGCATTAAAAACTCCTTTAAAAGAACTTGTTGGGAAATCCCATCGGATATCAGGTGATGTTGGTCTACCATGAGAATATATCTTTCTTTGGCTGTTTTTATCAATCCTACCCGCAAAAGTGGCGCCTGGGACAAATCAAAGGGTCGGGTAAAATTTTTTACAATCTTATCTGCTCTGGCATCAACCTGGATATTATTCTCGTCTCGATCTCTTGAAAAATCATTATATTCAATTTCAAATGTTACTTCTTTATGTATCTTTTGAGCGACTTCCTCCGCCAGGGTGAAAAAGGATGTTCTTAAACTTTCATGTCTTTTTATTAATTGTTTGAAGGTATTTTCAACTACTGTTTTATCCGAAAGCCCTTTCATTATAGCAAAAGCGGGGACGTTGTAAGTCACTCTCCGGGGGTCCATTTGTTGCAGGACATACAATCGTTTTTGGGCAGAGGATAGAGGATAATATTCCTTTTCTTCCGTGGGTTGGATGGAATAATAGGTTGCCTTGTCGGCCTTTTTTATTAATTCCGCAAGATCTTTGAGTTTCGGCTGCATAAAAATATCCGTCATAGAAAGTTTGACATGAAAGGCTTTATGTATTTTGGATGCCAGGATATTAGCTTTTAGCGAGTGGCCGCCCAGGGTAAAAAATCCATCATTGATACTGATTTTATCTTTTTCTATTGCCAGGAGTTCGGACCATAGGGCAGCCAATTTTATTTCGGTTTGGTCCTGCGGTGCAACATAACTTTCTCCCGTTGTGGTTTTAAAATCAGGCCCCGGGAGTGCTTTTCCATCTATTTTCCCGCTGGCTGTAAGCGGTAAGTTGTCCAACTGGATGAAAAAGGAAGGAATCATATAAGCCGGTAATTTAGACGCCAGGTAGTCGCTTAAATCCGGGCCGGAAAGGGAAATCCCGGTTGACAGCCCGGGCACAATGTAGGCGCATAGATATTTATCGCCATTTTTATCTTCTTTTACCATTACAACTGCTGCTTTAATATCTTTATGACTTACCAGTTGATGTTCAATCTCCCCGGTTTCTATCCTGAATCCCCTGATTTTGACCTGGCGGTCGATGCGTCCCAGGTATACCAGGTCCCCATTTTCGGTCAGTTTTGCCAGGTCCCCGGAGCGATAAAATCTAGAATGATGAATGCTGAACGATGAATGATGAAAATTTGCCCGAAGGACGCCGCATTTATCCTGGACATCCCTATAATCCAATAAATCCAGGCCAAATTTCTCATCGGTTAATTCCTGTCTGTTTAGATACCCCCTGCCAACGCCGTCTCCCCCGACAACCAATTCCCCGGGTACTCCCACGGGCTGCAGCCTTAAATGCTTATCTATTATATAAGTAGTTAATGTAGGGATAGGGCGACCGATATTGCTGTCATCTGAGCCGATCTCTTCACTTGATATCTCTTTAAAAGTAACATGCACGGTTGTTTCCGTGATTCCATACATATTTATTAATTTCGTCCCGGGGTATTTTTTCTGCCAACCTTTTAACCGGGAAGGCGTTAAGGTTTCTCCCCCGAAAATAACGCAGCGAATATTTAATTCTTGCTGGGGATTTTCCAGTTCCATACTCACTAAATTATAAAAAGCGGAGGGGGTTTGATTTAAGATTGTCACCCGGTTTTTTCTCAATATTTCCAGGTATGTTCCCATATCCCTGGTTGCCATTTTGGGGATGATAACCAATTTTCCGCCGTATAAAAGGGCGCCGTACATCTCCCAGACGGAAAAATCAAAACAATAGGAATGAAACAAGGTCCAGGTATCATGGTGGTTAAAATCAAACATGAATTTATCATTAAACAATAGACGAACCACATTTCGATGTTCGATCATCACGCCTTTGGGTTTGCCCGTGGTGCCGGAGGTGTATATTATATAAGCGAGATTTGAAGAAATTAAATTCGAAGCACGAAGCACGAAATTCGAAACAGTGTCAAAATTCAAATGTTCAAAATCCAAAACAAATGCAGCCCCAAAATATTGGTTTTTGTTTTGGTCATTTGAGTTTGTTTCATTTGGATTTGTTTCGGATTTCGTGCTTTGTGCTTCGGATTTTTTTATCAAGATTCTGGCTGAGCTGTCTTTCAGCATATACTCGATTCGTTCCCGGGGGTATTCGGGGTCGATGGGCATGTAGGCGCCTCCGGCTTTCAATATTGCCAGGATGCAAGCAATCATTTCCACTGAACGATCTATTTTTAGACCAACAATATCCTCGGCCGCAATACCTTTTTTGATTAACAACCCGGCCAGGTGATTGGCTTGTTCATTTAATTGGCGGTAGGTTATGGCGATCTGTCCGACAAGTCCGACATTATCCGGTGTTTTTTGCACTTGTTCTTCGAATAATTGATGGATGGTTTTGTCCTGGGGGTAATTGGCCGCGGTGTTATTGAATTCGG
>JAUPLE010000111.1 GCA_030837085.1 Acidobacteriota bacterium
TCCTCCTTTTGAAGGAAAACTTGCATTGGAACGATGGTTTTCTTCAAAATTTATGAATATATAATAGAATAGGTTTTGAGAAATGTCAACAGGTTTCTCACATTTCGCCTGCTTTGAAAATAGCCGCGAAGAAAAAATCTTTTCCCCCTTCGTGCCTTGGTGGCTGTTTTCTTCTTGATTAAAGCGATTAAAACGTTGTTCTATGCCCTTCTTACGGCTTATTGACCCCTTTTCCACCGGTGGGAAATGGGTCGGCAAGTGGTAGGAAGGGGGTGAGAAAGTGGTGGGAAAGGGGTCGGAAGGTGGTAGGAAATGGGTCAGCTAGTGGTAGGAAAGGGGTCGGAAAGCGGTAGGAAGGGGGTCAGCCAGTGGTAGGAAAGGGGTGGGAAAGCAGAAGAACCAAGAAAATAAACGATTTCTTACCATTTTTAATTGTCATGACTTGACATGCCGCTTACAAACATTATAAAATCCTTTTCTATATTTTGAAAAATTATAAGAATAAGGAGCATTGCCATGGAAAAACCGGGAAAAAGACTCTGGGGCAATCAAAATCGGGTAAAAAGCCCCCACAATATCCCGATGTCGATATATATACAGGAAGCTGAAGACCTGCATTACTGGGCTCTTCAAGATAAAGAGGCGCTGACGGCCGCGGGCCTGGATGCAAAATACCTGGATGAACTCCCTAATCTCTGTGAGACTGCCACCGTCGCCGAGAGGGAGTGGTATGTTCAATTGAATTCGGTAACAAAAGGCGTGTTGGAGTGGGAGAAACAGGCCCCTCCTGCTTTTGAATTGCGAAAACAACTACTGCATCATTTCCGTTTTGCCTTTCGCGGATATCCACATCTAGTGAAGACGCTCAACCACATTTCCGGCGGGGGAAAAAGTTATGCCAAACAAATACAGGACTTAAACGATTTGGCGGTGTTGGGAAGAGCCAACCTCCGGTTGTTGGAAGCGATTCCTTTTGATAAGTCGCTTCTTGAAAAAGCGGCGCAAGCTTCCTATGATTTGTCCATGGTCCTGGCAGATGCGATCCGGGACAGGATGCGGCCCAGCAACGCCAAGGAAATTCGCGATCTGGCATATACCAGGTTAAAGGAAGCGGTGGATGAGATTCGTTTTTATGGCCGGTATGTATTCCGGGGAAATAAAGAGCGGCTCATCGGGTATCGAAGTGAGCATATCCGGCAAATGAAAACCAGGCGAGCCCGCGAACGTAAAAAGAAAGGGGAAAATGCAAAAGTACGAAAGAGTGAAAATCTCCCCCTTGACAAATCTTTAGCTGTACCATAAAATGAAGGCATGAGCGAAAAACCAGGAAATATTAACGAAAGGACGTATCGAAAACCGGCGCGCTTCTTTGAAGATTCAGGAACCGTAAACCCAAAAGCTTCCTATTGCGTTTCCTTAGACAACGTAGTCAATACGAAAAATCAAGATATCAAAACCATGGTGGACCTGGGCCGGTATTTTTCCATCTTTGCCCCACGACAGAGCGGAAAAACAACTTTTATCGAAGAATTATGCACCCAATTGCACCGGGACCCTACTTATATAGCTATCTTTTTAAGTTTCCAGGAATACAAAAACCTGGACAAACAGGAATTTTACGCGGAAATCGAAAAATATTTCTACAGCCAGTTGATCACCAGACTAACACAGGTAAACTGCGAAAAAACGGAAGCCGTTCAACAATTTCTCAACCAACACCATCTAACCAATAATGTCTCCTTAAAAGCTTTGATCGAAGGATTAAACAACCTCCTCCAATTTAAAAAGATCGTGGTTTTCATAGACGAGTTCGACGGTATCCCGTTAAGCGAATTGGAGAATTTTCTGACCACCTTAAGGGAATTATATCAAAAACATAAAAAGTTAACTCATAAAGCTCTATATTCAGTAGGCCTAGCCGGTATTCGCAATATAACCAAACTCGTCGTCGGCGGCGTATCGCCGTTTAATATCGCCGACCAGGTGGTACTGCCCCCTTTTTCATTAAAAAACGTCCGCGACCTGTATGCCCAGTATACAGCGGAAACCAACCAACCTTTTACCGAACCGGCGGTAAAAAGTGTCTACGAAGAAACCCAGGGGCAAACCTGGCTGGTCAACCGGCTGGGTGCAATCCTGACCACTGATATTAAACCCGAAACAGTCGAACCCATCGATGAAAAAGACGTAGAAAAAGCCCTTAAACTCCTGCTGAGACAGAAAAATAATCATTTCGATAACCTTTATGAGAAGGCAAAACTCTATAAAGAAAAATTTATCGAGATCGTTTTTGATAACGTTAAATACCTGGCTTACGATGAAGAACAATCATGGTTGGAACAATATGGATTAATCAAAGATGAAAATGGCCATGCGGTGGTGGCCAATAATATATATAAATCAGCATTTGTTGAAATATTTTTCGAGGAAGTGAACGCTTACGAAAATATCCCACCACAGCGCTACGAATTGCCCGGGAACCGGCTGGACATGGAAAATATCCTCCTGGATTTCGAGCAGTACATTGCCCAGATCGGGGTACAGGCGTTTTATAAAGAAAAGAAACCCTATGAAAAGACCGGCCAATTCCTGTTGACGGCGTGGTTGTACCAGTTTGTCAAAGGAGGAGGCGGAGAACTGGGTTATGAAGTGAAATCCGGGCTGGGAATTATGGATGTCATGCTGACATACAAGGGGAAGAAATATATTATCGAGACAAAAGTCAATCATCAATCCAATATAACCCGCACGTTGAACCAGGGGGTTGCGCAGGTATCCGGGAAATACCTGGCCACAGAATTTTGTCATGAAGGTTATCTCGTGATCTTTGATACCAAAACCCCGGTAGGAGAAACAATGGATCCCCAATATTTCCCGGTGGGGGATAAGAAAGTGACGACGATCACCATTGCCATCGGCCGAGACGGTTCCGAACGTATATAAAGGTATAAATTTGCCTGTCCCCGTTTTCTCCCCTTGAAAGTTTCCGGTATCACTCAGTCTTCATCGGTAAAGAAAGCTGCTTTTTATAATTTAAAAAGCGACTGCATGAAATTCTTTATATCATCAAAACCAGGATGCTTAAAATTCCAAAATTCTCTTTTTGCCGCTAATCCCAGGGAATTTACTATAGGGGCGCGGGAAGCAAGGTATGCCTGGACACGTGCTTTGGGATCACTGTATTTCGACTTTTCAATATTGGGAATATGAGAGCTAAAACAATCGATATAGTTGTCAATACATCCTGTTATCGGTTCATCCTTAATGGATTGCAAGCATAGATTTTCAAGCATACCGGAACCGGAATTATCCGGCATAATATAAATCCCCACTCGCATAGAGCCTTGCACTTTGATCTCGTTAAGCTTAGAAGGAAAAGGTAGATTATGTTTGCCTAAGATACCACAAATGCTTTGAAATGCTGATTCTGCTATTCCAGTCTCTGCATCCCTGACAAAACCAAGTTGTTCGATGGAGCGAAACCCTTCCAGGATGGAGAGAGCCGTTAATTCAAAGGGGAATTTATCTTTACCTCCAATATTAACACATTGTACCCCCTTTATCATCAAATGATTTAAGAGTGCTTCAAAAAAATTACATTCGTCTTTTCCTTCAACTGCCAGCAGAGATTTTGAACTGATCTTGAAATTTTTATCCATCAGCGTACCTCGAACTCCTTTTCAATTCCGACTCTCAATACCTGGGCTGAAGCGGAAAACGCTGTATGTTTTTTCCCATCTCGATCGATACGGAAAAGGCGGATATCATCCCCTTCCGGTTCCATCTCCGTATATGCATTCGCTAAGGCTTCGATGCAGTCATAGGAATGGGTGGATGCGATTAATTGGACATCGTATTCCTTACACGCGGCGATAATGGCTTTCCATGCGAGTTTTATCGTGGTGTAGTGCAACCCGTTTTCAATTTCATCGATTAACAGGATTCCATTTTTTGTCTCCGCAAGAATTGTGAGAAGTGCCAGGATTCGGCGCATTCCATCGCCCATGATGTTCATCGGCATCAGTTTCTCGGTTCCGACATCGACATAAATCAAACCGCTTTCCCCTCCCATCCTGATATCAACAACAGCAGGCTCAATATTTTTTAAAACCGATATAACCGTATCGAGTCTCTTTTGCACCAACAGGTTCTCTATTTGTTTGGAGGGGGTCATGGTAGAAGTTTTTGGATTTAGAAATGAACATTTCAATACCTCCTTGAAGGATCTGGGGATAGAAACACTGCTTTCTTTTAGACTTATCTGCCCATGAAATACCTGGTCATGGGAATCCCGGAACTCGTATTTAATTCCTTCAATTAGGTGAATAATGTCAGTTGAAGCGGTGTAAATTTCCTGTTGATTTGATAAAACCTTATCCCCGTTTTTTTGGGAATGCGGGGGATTATTATCTGTATAGAGAGGTGATATTTTTAAATCTCTTTTGTCATCATCCAATTTTCCTTTGAGATGGATTGGGGTTTCAAAGTTCAAATTCGTAAAAATATAGCTAAAGTCCTCGTCATCGGTGATAAAGAGATCACGGTATCTGTGGATAGTAACGGGTAAATTGGGATTAGACATCCCGGAGAGTAAAAAGAACGCTTCAAGGATTGAGGTCTTTCCGCAGTTATTTCGACCGACCAGGAGGTTTAGGCGTTTCAAATCGTTTATTTCCAGTTTTTCAATTCCCCTGAAATTCTCGATTGTTAAAGATTGGTATTTCATTTTATTTCTCCACGAAACTGGACAACAATGCTTTCAGAATATTTTCTATATAAATCGTTTATTTTGTTCATCATGTTGTTTTTAACATAAAAAAATGAATTTTGCAACTGTTTTGGAAATTTGAAAATCTTCTCTTCCAGGGATGCCCCGGATGACCTGTTAAAAAGGTAGAAAAATCAAAAAAAATTTTGCCATTCTCTTGACAATGGTAAATGAACCGTGATAGAGTTTGACTTTCACTACCTGTTAATCTTCAACGAGATGAGGATAAGCGAATTGGAGGAAAGAGGCGATGATAATCAGCAAGAATTTGAAAGCTGCGTTATTTAAGGCAGCTGCAAGATTTCATTTTTTAAATTGGCTGTTCCTATTAATAATTGCTTTTGGGGTAGTCAGTTGGACAACAAAGTTCCCTGGAAGTTTGAAATCGACTCTATGGCTGTACATTCTCATTTCTGTGCTTGGACTTCTATCGTTTCTTGCCTGGATACTACTCTGGGGGTGGTATTCCGTATGGTTTCGTTACCTGGCTTACAAGGTAGCCCGGGTAATTTCGGGAATCCGGGCTTTCTTGAGTAGTACCTTTATTCAAATTGTGATAATCCTGGCGTTATCCGGGTGGTCCTGGTTATGGCGGAAACATGCTCTCCAGGGAGGGGATTTCGATTTAAAGGACCTCCTCAGGCTCACTTCCATGCTTAAAATCCTGGTAATTGCCGCTGCGCTCTTCACTATCTGGCAGCTTATCAAATCGAGAAAGCGGATTGTGATTTGCGATTTTGAGAATTTTACCGGCGACGAAAAGCTTACCCCCATGATTAAAGGACTTGCATTGATATGTTCAAATGAAATGAGTCGATTATCTAAATTACTGAAAACTTATGATGATATCCACCCGGATGCGAAAAAGGATATGGGAAAGGTGGAACTCAGCCTGGATGTCCAGGATATTGGAAAGGACTTTGAAGAAATTATCGGCCCGGACTCCAGCTTAAAAATCGGCAATGTCATAACGGTTCCTATCAGGGCACTCTATGGCTTTTTCTGGAAATTATTGCATGGGCCGATGCTTACCGGCGGCGTCCATTTGCATGGGAACAAGTTTACACTTGCGGCCTCTTTGAAAGTGGGAAAGTTTAAAGGGAATTGGCAAATATGGTTCGATGAGACCGAAGCACATCCCAATCCTGTTTCGGAGCAACTGAATAAACTGACGGAACGTCTGGTTTGCCGAATGTTGACGGATTTATCCCCTGGGATAACACCCCGGTGGAGGGCCATGTATCATTTTACCGAAGGTCTCCGGCTTTACCGGGAAACCTTGCGAACTGAAACAAAACGGGCATTGAATCTCATCAAGGCGAAATATGCCTTCAGCCTATCCATACGAGATGATGAAAAATTTGTACAGTGCTATTTTAATTTTGGCACTATCTATAGAGAACTGGAAAGCGATGAAGCCGCCAAAGCGGCCTTTCGTGAGGCGCTAAAAAAGAAACCGGACTATCACCAATGCTATTATCAACTGGCCATCATTTATTATGAAAGCTATTTGAAAGAATCGAAAAATGGCGTGGAAGAGAATAATTCCCAATACACTTTGTTAAATGCCCAATGGTTTTGCCAACAGGCTATTGCTATCTGTCCCACAGATCCATCTTATTGGGATTTATTGGCGGTTATCCAGTATTACAGTCGGGAAGAAAATGCGGAAAATGCGGTAATTAACTCCTCGATGACCGGGACAATGTTGGCCTGGAGGGCATTATGTAAATCGACTATAAAAGGAGAAAAAACTTCGAAATATAAAGACACGGCGTTGATTTGTACCCGCAACCTGGCTGTATTAATCGGTATCAGGAAAAAGAAAAGGGGTAAGTGTCTATTCAAACAGGCATTCTTCTTAGAGCCGGACAATAACGACCTTCATTTCGAAGCCGGTCAATACTTCTATCGGATGAAGGATATAGCCAATGCCTATAAAGCATTTAAACGTGTTTTTGAGGATGATGAAGAAGTGAGCGATCCTTTTTCTTATTGGGCTCTCTATGTTAATGTAAATGCGCAATTATACAAAAAGGAAAAAAACAAAATAAAGAAAAAAGAATTTAAAAATGCTGTAGATAATGGTTATGTCCATTTCCTGGATGCCGCGGCAGAAGTAATTCATACCGACGAAAGTTATGATGATAACACGATTAAAGAAAATGAAGAACTCGTATCCGTCGCCCTGGAATTAACAAATATAAGCAATAAAGCTGAACAAAGGATTTTTCTAGTTGAATTTATAAACTTCATAAGAAGAGACCTCGAAAATAAAAATATCGTTCAAAGGAGAGACAGTATCAATGCAATGTTATCTCAATTTAGAAGTGAAAGTGAAGGGAATTTTTTCACATGGGTAAAAACTCAAATAGATATAAAGTTAGCTATATTAATATTAGAGGAGAAAGACAAAGAGCATTTTACGACGGCAGCATCTATTTTGGCTGCGTCAATAGACATATTGAAAGATGAGTACCCCAATGAGTTGAAAATATTGGGGCTGTACAGGTACCTGGCAATGGCTTATCTTTTAATAGGTGCCTATGAAGAAGCACTAAATTCCGCCAGGGAAGCTGTTAATTTAAACCCATATGACCCGGACGTTCGGGAAGTACTTGGAGAGGTTTATTTCAGACTAAAAAGCTACAAACAAGCGGTTATTGAATTTGAAATCAGCTTTAACGTCGGCAATCCCAGCCTTCATATACTGGAAAAAATTGGCGAAGCTTATAAAGAGGAAGGGAAAATACTCCATGACCCGGTCAAAAGAAAGGAATCTTTCACGAAGGCAGCCGATTTTTTTAAAGAATGCTATGATATCATCGACGATAAATCCTATGAAGCCAATGTTCAAGAAGATGAATCTTATATTGAAACCCTGGGAAAAATTCATTTTAACCTGGCATATTTTTATCGTGAAATTTTGCAGTATGACGATGCTGTCTCTCATTATCAAATAGCTTTGGAAATGGTTAAAGCCCTAAAAAGTAATGATGATATATTGGGAATTCTACTGCAAATGGGCTGGATATATTTAGAAGCCCAGGCCTTTGCTGAAGCTGAAATAGCCTTTAATGATGCAAAATCTTATATGGATGTTCCACCCTTAGCAAAGACGGAGATTGATATTGGCCTTATGTTCTCAAGAGTTGAAAGGTCCATATCCTTCGATAGAAATGTTTGGTTAGAGGATGCCGTTAAAACCTGGGTGGAGAATACTGAAACAAACGTGGATGCAAAAGATAATAAATTCCAGGAAAAAACCCGACTCCTGTCGTTATATCATGAATGCCTGGGGCGGTATTTTTCTCTACAAGGAAAGATGGAGGAAGCTGAAAAATCCTTCGAAAAATCCATCTCATTCATGCCGAATCCCAGGGTCTACCTTTACCTGGCTGAGTTTTACCTACGCGAAATTTCGGGAAGTAGGATCGGCCGAAAAGAAACTTTAATAGCTAAAGCCCGGAACGCCTGCAACCTCTGCCGCAAACATGACCTGCGCCTACAATATGAAAAAGAATTGGCCGACCTGGAAAAGAAACTCGACTGATATCAAGGGTAATGGGCAGACACACCGATATCCCGGATTTGCTGTTCTATATTCGATGTGTAGGTATTTGGGGGCGGGTATATTTGGGACATGTATATTTTGGGGCGGGTTTAGAACCCGCCCCTACCAATATCGGGGCCAGATGTCAGGGAGCAGGCCCCGATTGATCCCATCCCTCCCAGTAGCTTTAACGAAATGCAAAGGTTAACCCATATCCAAACCCAACGCCAAAGTCCATGTCTGTGGTTTTCAAGATTAATAACTTCGCATGAGCTGCAAAGTTCTTTGCTAAAATGAAGCGAATACCAAGGGTTCCTTTTGCCTTGACTGTGCTTATATTGGGTAGCCAGACAAGGCCCACTCCCAGGATACCTCTTACTATTTTTTTACCAAAATTAAGAAAAGCGCTGGATTCCACGCTCCATTTGTTTTGTTTTCCTAAGTATCCCGGGTGTTCCCGCGAACCATATCCCAATCCCAAACCGAGGGAAAAGTTCTCCGATAAACAATACTCGAAAAGTCCCTGCGGATAGCGAAGTTTATCGTAACTATTACAATCCGGAAACAGCGACTGGTATTCGGCTGAAATAATTATCCTCCCGGGACGGAAGAAAGAAGTTTCCGCGGCCAACGCTTGTTGAGCCATTGTCCCAATAATTAAAATCATCAATAAAATTTTTACTTTATTCATAATTCCTCCTGGTTGTTATATTTTGACACGATCATATTATAAATGGAAATGGCTCCTTTGACACTGGGCCGAAAGTCCCTTTTTGAAAAAAAGGACTTTAGTCCCGGTCTTTTTCACATTGCCGGTTAAACATTCCTGTGCTATAATCCCTTCTTCAAATGGAGGTACGTCTATGACTTTAAGAGAATTACTAATAATAAACCGCAGCTACCGCCGTTTTTATCAGGAGGGGGAAAAAGGGGACAGGCAAATTCCTGCTCCTTCCTCCTTCAGGGACTGGCGGTTTATTTTGGGACGGCACTTCCCCTTGACAATAATGCCTTTTTCGATTATGATTGCCCCGTATAAAGAGGTTTAACGATGAAAAAAAGATTTAACGACACAGGTGCTTGTTTCCCGGAAGATCATTATATGGTGGACATTTCGAGTAAAACTGCTAAAATATTACGTATGATTGAGCAGGGCGATTATTTCGTCATTAACCGCCCCCGCCAATACGGAAAAACTACAACAATCCATACATTGAGCAAACTACTGAAAAATTCGGACGAGTATTTTTCCATCGAACTCAGTTTCGAGGGCATCGGGGAAGAGGGCTTCCAAAATGCTGCCGTTTTTATTGATGCATTTTTCCTGTTGCTGAAAGAAGAATTTACTTCCTACGGGGATGATAAACTTGTTGAATTTATTGACTCCGAACCTATCCCCGATCGCATGGATAAACTGGGCCTGTGGATTGGCAAACTGGTTAAAAAAACCATGAAAAAAATCGTCCTGATGATCGACGAAGTCGATAAAAGCTCCAATAACCAATTATTCCTCGATTTCCTCGGGATGTTGAGAAATAAATTTCTAAACCGGAAAAAACCCGGACAGCCAACCTTCCACAGCGTCATCCTCGCCGGAGTTCATAATGTAAAAAATTTAAGACTCAAAATGGGCCTCGATGCTGAACCCAAATACAACAGCCCCTGGAATATCGCGGTTGATTTTAATGTCGATATGAGCTTTAATCCCACGGAAATTGCATCGATGCTAAACCAATATGTGGCCGAAACGGGTATTGAATTAAATATCGATGCCACAGCCCAATCCTTATATTATTATACTTCAGGCTACCCTTTCCTGGTTAGCAAACTATGCAAGATTATCGATGAGGAAATCATCGTTGAAGGGAACCGGCAGAACTGGAATTCCGATGATGTCGAACGGGCTGTCAACCGCTTAATATATACTTCAAACACCAATTTCGAAAGCCTGACCAAAAACCTCGAGAATAATAAAGACCTTTTTGAGTTGGTAAAAAAAATAACTCTTTCCGATGAAATATTTGAATTTAATCTTCAGAACAGCATTATCGACATGGGGGTGATGCACGGTATTTTTAAAGTGGATGCGTCTCCTGTTGAAATTCACAACCGTATCTATAAAGAACTGATTTACAATTACATGGCATCTGATTTTAAGATCAACTCCATACTGAAACCATCTTCCAGTTATTACAATCTTGAAGAACCCTATTTAACCGAGGATGGAAAACTCGATTTCGAGAGAGTTTTACTAAAATTCCAGGAATTCATGAAAAAGGAATACAGCAAACGTGATGAGGAGTTCTTGGAGCGAAACGGGCGACTTATTTTCCTGGCCTTTGTTAAACCCATTCTCAACGGGAAAGGTTATGATTTCAAAGAAGCCCAGGCTTCGGAAGAGAAGCGGATGGACGTGATTATTACATATAAGCGGGAGAAATTTATCATCGAATTAAAAATATGGCGCGGTCAAAAGGCGCATGAAAAGGGGATCGCTCAATTATCCAATTACCTGGAAACACAGGGGCTTCACAATGGATATTTGATAATTTTCGATTTCATGAAAAAGACAAGGAAAGCGTATAAGCAGGACCGGATTGTTGCCAATCAAAAAAATATATTTGCCGTTTGGGTGTAACCTTACAAAGAAACAACCGCTTGCTGAGATACGACACGTCGACACTTCCCCTTGACAATAGGGCCTTTTTCGATTATGATTGCACCGTATAAAGAGGTATACCGTTGAAAAAAAGATTTAACGACACATGTGCTTGTTTCCCGGAAGATCATTATATGGTGGACATTTCGAGTAAAACTGCTAAAATATTACGTATGATTGAGCAGGGCG
>JAUPLE010001015.1 GCA_030837085.1 Acidobacteriota bacterium
TGAAAAACTGTGATATACCGATGATGTATGTTTCCGGGAGCCAGGATATCATCGTTTGGCCTCAACCCATCATTGGAGAGACCTTTATTAAATACCATAAGGGCGATGAAAAATTAGTGGTGTTGGACGCAGGCCACGATTTCCTTGGCCTGGATAACCCGGGAAAAATGGATGACGCAATTTATTGGAGTATCGCCTGGTTTATCTCAACCTTGAAAACCAAATAATAAAGAAATTTAATTATCTCCAACTGACTTCGGCAAGGCAAATATCACGGGCGTCTGATTTTCGTTTGATGCTGTGGCGAAATGAAAGAGCGGGAGAATCCGGGCTTTCTATCCTTTCGGTGTCAATGGCTACTTCATCTCCCATTTTGGTTTCGGCTAAAAAATTGATTTCGAAAAGCGCTATTTCATTTCGCCGCAGCAATTCCTCCGGGTAACTGTCCAATACCCACTGCATGTATTTGGCATTGTTCACATGATCGTATAAGTCCAGGTCGCTGTAACGTACCGGGAAAAACATGCCCTCCGTCGGATCGGTAAGCGCTGGAATTTTAGCCGGCCTGCGGTCCAGGGCGCGTTCTGTTGGGAACAAACCGTTCCTTTCTTTTAGTAATGCCGGACGTTGGGGCCGGTGTTTTTCCGAATCCAGTATCAACCAGGCGCTGCCGGCGCCGCCGATGGAGTTTCCCTGCCCATCCAGGACCTTGAACTCCCTGTAAGCAAATAACCCTTCAACCCCGGAGGGCCAGGTGCGCACCCGGATATTATCTCCCCAGCGGGGGTATTGATTTATGGATATCACCAGCCGTGACAGTACCCAGAACAGGCCTTGTTCCTTTAATTGATCATAGCCGAAATCCAGGTGATTGGCATGATTGTAGGCGGTTTCCTGCATAAATTTTCCCAGGGAAGGCAGGGGCATGAAACCGCGGGCATCTACTTCATAGGAACTGACTAAATATTCGTCTTCCCAGGTCCATTTTTTTTCCGAAATTTTGGAATTCATCAATATCACTTACTCCTAAGTTCCCATGATAGCACAAATCCCAGGGTTTTTGCAAATGAGATTAATTCCAACAATTCTCATTTTATAAAATTTCTAAGTCAAGTAATAAAATGTTAATTCTTTATCTTATTGTAAAAATCATACAGGTTCTCAACCGGCACAAGAGAAACATTGTCATTTACCCTGATATCCCCCTGCGACGCCGGTAATATGAATTTCGTAAATCCCTGACGCACCGCCTCTTTAATACGACTCTCTATAAACGTAACCGGCCGGATTTCCCCGGTAAGCCCCACCTCCCCTATCACGATTAAATCCCTGGGCGCCGCCATATTCTTATAACTGGTCAATAACGCACATATCACCGAAAGATCAGCCGCGGTCTCCCGCACAGCCATTCCCCCCGTCACATTCAAAAATACATCGGACTTGTAAAAGGGCAATTTTAGTTTTTTCTCTATAATCGATATCAACATGGCCATCCGATACGGATCACAACCAACCGTTATCCGCCGCGGATTCCCGGCAAACGGACTCTCAGTCGCCAACGCCTGGATCTCTATCATAATAGCACGCATCCCATTCAACGCCGGGAAAAGGGATATCCCCGGCTCAGAGGTTTGCCGGTGCTGGAGAAAGAGCAGCGAAGGATCGCTAATGGAACTCAGCCCTTTCTCCGTCATCCGGAATATGCCGACTTCATCGATAGCCCCAAACCGGTTCTTCTCGGCCCGCAAAATTCGCAAATCAGTCTTAACCTCCCCCTGGAAATAAAACACGACATCCACCATGTGCTCCAACGTCTTTGGCCCGGCTATCTGCCCCTCCTTGGTGATATGCCCAATAATGAATACGGAAATATTATTGCTCTTGGCAGTGTCAATAATCTCCGCCGTGACATAACGCATGGAAGAGATAGAACCGGAAATAAGCGAGGTCTTCTGCGAATTAATGGTCTGAATTGAATCGATAATCAAAAAATCAGGCCGCAACTGTTCGACTGAACTTTTTAAATCTTCCAATGTGCCCATGGTCAATAAGTAGATGCTTTCCGAATCCACCCCCAACCGATTGGCCCTTAACTTGATCTGAACAGCCGACTCCTCCCCGGAATAGTAAAGAATTTTTTTTCCTTTTCTCGATAGGATACCGGAAACTTCGAGGACGAGTGTAGATTTTCCTACGCCGGGCTCGCCGCCAATCAATACGACGGAACCAGGCACAATTCCCCCACCCAATACCCGGTCGAACTCCTCCAACCCGGTCATCTCCCGCTGCACTTCAAGGTTATCGATTTCTTTTAAGACAACGGGCTTAACCTGCCTGGTCCCAATTACTCGCCCTTCCTCATCTTTTTCAGGTTTCACCTCGATCATGGAGTTCCAGGCATTGCACTGGGGACATTTCCCGTAAAACTTGGGACTCTGATAGCCACACTCAACACACTCAAATAAGGCTTTATTTTTCATTATTTTTTAGCCACGGACTGCCATAAAAAATAGCCACAAAGGCACAAAGACACAAAGGTACACCAAGAGTTTTATTATAAAAAGAATCCTTGGTGCCTTGTACTGGCGTGCCTTGGTGGCTCTGTTTTTTATTTCGTTTCGACGATTAATGAGAAATCGGCGATCTGCGATAATAATTCATCCATTCGCTGCACCAGGCCGACCCGGTTCTGCTTTATCCCCTCATCCTCTGCATTCACAAGAACTTTTTCAAAAAAATTATCCACCACGGGTTTCATTTCCAGGAACTGGGAACAGGCTTCCACGTATTCGCCGTTAACAATGGATGCTTCGATTTTCGTTTTGGTCTCTTTAAAAATGTCAAACAGTATTTTCTCTTCCTTTTCAATTAAACGTTCTTCGGAAACCTGGCAACGTTCGGCATTCTTCACGATATTTTTGAGCCGCTTGTGCAAGGCCACCAGGTGGATGATGGCGTCGCTGTTGGCGACTTTGGAAACGCCGTAACAGCGGACAAAAAGCCGGTAAACGTTCAGGTGTTCGCTGGGGGTATTCAGGATGGCATTCACGACATCATACCGGTACTTGAGGATATCTTTGAAAATATTCTCCATCCGGCTTAAAAATAAATCGACGGCGGTTTTAACTATCGCCTCATGCGCCGCAATGTCGGAAACAAAATGCCCGGCCGCCAGATGAATGAGCGCTTTAAGATCGAAACCCAATTTAAACTCGGTAATGACTTTGATGATGGCGTTGGCGTCACGGCGAATGCCATATGGGTCTTTGGAACTTGATATTTTGATTTCCTGGGAAATAAACCCGGTGATATTATCGATCTTATCGGCTATGGACAACAAGCCGGCGCCCAGGTCTTCCAACCGGACTTTCACGTAGCCCTTGGGCTCATAATGACCGTAAACCGCTTTCCAGACATTTTCCTCGACCCCGGCTTCTTTTAAATAAAGACCGCCCATGATGCCCTGCAGCGACGGGAACTCCCTTACCATGCGGGTAACCAGGTCGTTCTTGCAATACATGGCCGCTTTTTGCAGGGATTCTGCCAGGTGTTCTGTGTTGGTATGTTTGACCAGGTAATTCACCAGGGTAAACAGCCTCTCGGTTTTTTCATAGAACGTTCCCAACCCTTTGTGAAACATAACATTCTTCAGGTTTTCCCGCAAAGCAATGAAATCATCCTTGCGGTCTTTGTCCCAGAAGAACCGCGCGTCCTCGAAAGTGGCGCGAATAACCCGCTCATTGCCCCGCATGACATATTTATTCTCATCCGGGATATTGGATACGCCAATGAAAACATTCATCAGGATGTTCTTTTTATCGTACACCGGGAGCAGTTTTTTTTCTTTTATCATGAAAGTGGAAATAATCTCGGAAGGCAATTCCAGGTATTTCCGGTCGAATTCGCCGTGGAAAATCACGGGATATTCGTTGTTGTAAACATAGTCATCAAGCATGGCCGTATCGGGCTTGATGTTGGCGTTAAACTCTTCCTCGATATCCGTGATCTCATCGATTATTTTTTTGCGGCGTTCATCTTCCCGTACAATGACGAAATTCTTAGCCAGCAATTCGCAGTAATCTTTAAAGGACTTGACCGTGAAAAAATCTTCGGACAGGAGAATGTGACCGAAGGTTTTATTGGAGGAGTGCACGCCGGCAAATTCGCATTCCACCACCTGGTTGTCCAGCAGGGCCAGGATATTTTTGATAGGCCGGACAAAAGGCACACGCGAGGCGTTCCATACCATGGTTTTGGCAAAGGTCAATTCCCCCAATACCTGGGGTAATATCTCTTTTAAGATTTCCATGGTGGGCCGGCCTTCGGCCCTTCTCTCGATAACCATATACGGACCTTTAGGAGAATCCACCTCTTTTACATCAGCCAATTCCACGTTGTTAAATTCCATGAACTTGGTTAAGGCAATGGTGGGATTTCCCTGCTCATCAAAGGCGATTTTTTTAGCCGGTCCTTTGAGCTGCTCTTCGGTATCGTTGGCTTTAAGATCGATCTGGTTAATGTAGATCATAAACCGGCGGTTGGTGGCCGCGGCTTCGACGTATTTAAATTCGACGAGTTCTTTGCTCAAACGGTCCTGTAATTTCTTGTTCACTTGATCTAGAATGGAGGGAATCTCGGAAACAGGTACTTCTTCGACTCCTAGTTCAAAAAGAAAATCACTCATAATGGTCCTCGTTTTATGGTTTAGGCGCTCTTATCAGGTCTCCGCCCTCAGTCAGTCTAATATAGGTTTGCGCGATTTTCCCGGACAGGTCCCGCATGTTGGCCATGAAGGCGTTTCTTTCGGCGACGGATACCGCTTTCCTGGCGTCCAGGATATTAAAGGCATGGGAA
>JAUPLE010001016.1 GCA_030837085.1 Acidobacteriota bacterium
AAAAGGGTTTTTGGCCGCCGGAGGCAGCATGCTGCTGCACCCGCTTTGCACGGCCCTTTGTTTTCCTACACATCGGGCAACGGTTCAAATCCTAATAGGGTGCACGCGCCGCGTGCCCGCTGGAGGCATTTTCCAGGACACAACTTTTTTCATTTTCCCTCTTGTTATTTTTTAAAAATCGGTTAAAATTGTCTCTATATGCATCCAAACAAAAAAGTTAAATTAACCTAAGGAGCAAGTTGGTATGAGTGACGAAAAATTTAGACCGGCTGAGTACGAAAAGAAGTGGCGAGACCTCTGGGAAGCAAAAGGTCTCCACTATTGCGACACCACCAAAACTGGAAATAAATACTACTGCCTGGATATGTTCCCCTATCCCAGCGGCAGCGGCCTGCACGTGGGCCACCCCAGGGGCTATGTGCTGAGCGATGTCTGGAGCAGGTATCAAAAAATGAAAGGCTTCAATGTGCTTCACCCCATGGGCTGGGACGCTTTCGGATTGCCGGCGGAAAACGATGCGATTAAGAAAAAAATCCACCCCCGCATCTCGGTTAAACAGAACGTGGATAACTTTACCCGCCAATTAAAAGAACTTGGCTGTATGTTCGACTGGTCCAGGGAAATCAGTACGGCTGAGCCGGATTATTATAAATGGACGCAGTGGATTTTCCTGCAAATGTATAAAAAAGGCCTGGCTTACCGGAAAATGGTGCCCATTAACTGGTGCGAGAGCTGCAAAACAGGTATTGCCAATGAAGAAGTTGTCAACGGGAGCTGCGAACGCTGCGGCGGCGAAGTCACTAAAAAAGACCTGCTGCAATGGATGCTTAAAATAACTTTATACGCCGAACGCCTGCTGCATGACCTGGATAAATTGGAATGGCCGGAAAAAGTGAAAATACTGCAACGGAACTGGATCGGCAGGAGCGAAGGCGCGGAAGTGATTTTCAAAATCATCTCCGCCGCGGACGGGAAAGAGTACGATGTACCTGTTTTTACTACCCGGCCGGATACGTTGTTCGGCGCAACTTATATGGTGTTGGCCCCGGAACATTCCCTGGTAAAGGAAATAACCGGGAAAGTCCAGGAAAATGCGGTACTCGAATATACGGAAGAAACCCGGAAGAAATCCGACCTCCAGCGCAGCGCCCTGGAACATGAAAAAACCGGGGTATTTACGGGCGCTTATGCGCTCAACCCGGTGAACGGTAAGAAAATCCCGGTCTGGATTTCCGATTATGTATTGCTGGGTTACGGCACCGGCGCTATTATGGCGGTCCCGGCCCATGATGAGCGGGACTTTGAATTTGCAACTAAATTCGGACTGGATATTATCGAAGTGATTTCCCACCCGGACGCCCATAAAAATAAAGACGGGAAACTGGCTGAAGCCTATATCGGCGAAGGAACCATGGTCAACAGCGGCGATTATAACGGCATGAACAGCGTCGAAGGAAAGAAAAAAATCACCCTTGACCTGGAACAAAAAAACCTGGGAAAGTTCCAGGTTAATTACAAACTCAGGGATTGGGTATTTTCGCGGCAGCGCTATTGGGGTGAACCCATCCCTATCATTTTCTGCGACAAATGCGGCGAAGTTCCCGTGCCGGAAGAAGAACTGCCGGTGAGACTGCCGGACGTAGAAAAATACGAACCTACCGG
The DNA here is from genome assembly GCA_030837085.1 of Acidobacteriota bacterium. Classification (GTDB taxonomy): domain Bacteria; phylum Acidobacteriota; class Aminicenantia; order UBA2199; family UBA2199; genus JAKAGC01. Next base: position 1,663 of record JAUPLE010001016.1, read on the forward strand.
GACCGGCGAGTCGCCGTTGGCCGCTATCCATGATTGGGTCAATGTGAAATGTCCCACCTGCGGTGGACCGGCCAAACGGGAAACCAACACCATGCCCCAATGGGCGGGGTCCTGCTGGTATTTTCTCCGTTATATCGATACGCATTACGATAAAGGGGTATGGCCTGCGGAAATCGGCAACCGTTGGATGCCGGTGGACCAGTATGTGGGTGGGATCGAACACGCCATCCTGCACCTGTTGTATGCTCGATTCTATATCAAATTCCTCTACGATATCGGCGTGGTCAATTTCGACGAACCTTTTAAGAAACTTTTCACCATCGGTATGGTGACCCGGATGAGCGAAAAAACCGGCAAGATTGAAAAGATGTCCAAATCCAAGGGCAACGTGGTGAACCCGGACGAGATTATCGAAGAATACGGCGCGGATTCGCTGCGCCTGTACGAACTCTTCATCGGCCCGCCGGACCTGGAAAGCGAATGGTCGGATGCCGGCGTCGTGGGTATTTTTCGTTTCCTGAAGAAAGCCTGGACCCTTATTCTCCGTCACCTGGGGGAGGGTTCTTTCAGCAGCAGTGAGACCCTGGCAATCACGCAGGCCAGGCACCGGTTGATCCACGATGTGACCGAACGGATCGAACACTTTAAGTTCAATACCGCGGTCTCTGCTTTCATGGAATTTATTAATACTATCTCCAGCGTGGAGCAGGGTGTGACCAGCGAAACAGCCCGGGATTTCCTGGTGCTGCTGGCGCCTTTTGCCCCCCATTATGGTTGCGAACTCTGGGAACGATTGAAACTGCCGGGCATGGTGTTTGACGCTTCCTGGCCGATTCATGATCCTAAATACCTGGAGAAGCAGGAAGTGGAGATCGGCGTCCAGATAAAAGGGAAACTAAGAGGCAGCATTAAGATTGCCCCTACCGCGGAGCAGGAAGAAGCTTTACAAAAAGCCCTGGCAGATCCCGGTATCCGGAAACATATCGGCGATGGCCCTTTAAAGAAGGTTATTTATATTAAAGGAAGAATATTGAATTTAATTAATTAATCTTACTCAGGAATCCTGGTGCACCAGGTTTACCACCACATGGCTGCCAAAATGAAGAATTTTGCCGTTGTCTTCCAGGTCAGAACAAATAATATCCTTGGTCTGCCGCAAGAGTAAGCTTACATCGGTCCCGGGTATCTTCATCTGTTCGGGGGTCATTGAACGACTCATATAAAAATAAGTGTACATTAATTGTTTCACCAGGTAGCTCTTTTCGGCGCTTTCCTGGAGGACCCTTTTTAAACTGGCAACAAAAAGATTGTCCCAGGCTTTCATTTGCTCTTCATGGTCTTTGATGGCGGAAATGGGGTCGTAGTGGACGCTGAAAACTCCCCGGTAAAAATCTTCCATTTTTAGAATGATGGAATCCCCGGGCTCAAAATGGTTCTGCTTGTAAAATAGCTCCATATCAAAGGCCAGGAGGGAAACCCGGTGGCTGCCATCCAGGTGGAAGCCGGCATCGATCACGGGAATTTCATCGATATCCAACAAACCGAAATAGTGAGCCAGTTCCTCCACGGCTAATTGGATATCCTTCTGGTCCAGCGGCGCCTGGTTATATATAAATTCCGCTTCATCCGACAGGATATCAAAAGGCAAAAACGGTATTAACCGGTGCCCGGTTATTAAGAGACTGTTTTCCACCTCAAATTCGGTGGGGGTAATCCGGATAGCAAAATCTTTTAAAAATGAGACCCGCGGATAAAAAAGGTTATTATCCACCACCACTTCCCCGCTGGAAGCAATGAGTTCATAAATTTCTTTTTCGTTCTTCCCGGTCTTTCGGATATCCAGGACATTCAAACAGTCGGCTAGATGGAAAGGCGTTTCCCTGGTTTCCAGGAAGTCGGCAATCATTTCTTCCAGGATATAATCCTCATTACTTTCAATTTTTGCTTTGGTTTTGAGTCTATCGTTAATTTCATCGAGGTTAAAATAAAAAGGGTCGTAATCGCCATAGAGTTCATCGAGGTGGTCGACCCATTTGGGATCGACATCGTCCCTGTCTTCGTGGGTGAGTTTCAAGGTATCGTAAAAAAGGTCGATGCCGCCGATGTTTTCGGGTGGGCAGGCCAGGGCGCCTTCGATGCAAACCGGGTAAGTTTGGTGTGGGTTGACCGGCAGCCGCTTCTCGAATAGGACTTCGTGTTCCCAGTTATCGCCGAAATCATAGAGATATAGGAATTTTTGCCCTACCTTTTTGAGCATTTCAACCACACTGACTTCATCGGCGTAAATATGGATCGATTTATCCATGGGAGAGGTTTCCGTGCCGGGCATGGTAATGCTGTATTTTTTAAACCTGAATTCATACAAATGACTGTTTGTCCAGCCCATAACGATCTGGATAATGTCATGTAAATCCTCGAAAGATATATCACTGTAAACTTGTATTTTTCGCCATATAAGGGGTTCCGAGCCCATCAAAGCGACCCGGAATTGAAAAATTTCTTCCTTCACTGGAAAAACCAATTCCTTCATTGAATACTCCAAATTTCCATTTTAGAACCAGTGAAGAGTATATAAAAAAAGCGGGTAAAAAGCAAGGCCAAATTCATTTTATCGGTATTTCTAATTAAGCCGCGAAGTTCCCGGAGGGACACCCTTAAATTGAGAAGGACCGCGACTTTTGAATCGATGGGTTCAATTAGGGTCGATGATCCGAAATTTCTTTACTTTTTGCCTTTTTAGTGTTAAAATACACCGCAGGAGGTAAGACAATGAGTAAAAATAAAAAAATCAAACCGGGCACACCGCCCGTTTTCCTGGTAAATATGATAATGGCATTCACCAATTTTTTAAAAAATTTGCGGCTTAAAATCCTTCCGCCTGAGATTGTGATGTCCGAATATATAATAGAATACCTGGTAACACAACGTTTAATTTTTGCAGTAACAGAATTTTGGATTCCCAATTTGTTGGAAGAAGGTCCCAAGAGCGTCGAACAATTGGCAAAAGAGAGCGGTACGAACAGCGAGGCGTTATATAGAGTAATGAGGGCCTTAACTGGAGTCGGCGTATTCAAAGAACAAAAGGGGAAGATTTTCGAAAATACCCGGTTGTCCTCATGTCTGAGGTCTGGTGATAAAGGCACCATGTCTGCCCTGGCAAAATATGCAGGCTCTACCTGGATCGTTAAAGAATGGGCCGACCTACTTGAGAGTGTCGAAAAAGGAATCGATATTTATCAACTCAAATATGGCGAGACTTACTTCCAATGGTTGGAGAAAAACCCGGAAGAACACAGGACTTTTGATGAAGCGATGGTTAATCTATCCAACCTTAGTAATGCTCCTATTGCCGCGGTCTATAAGTTCTCTCATTATAACTCCATCGTAGATATAGGCGGAGGATTGGGACCTCAATTGGCTGTCATTTTAAAAGCCTATCCCCATTTAAAGGGAACTTTGTTTGATATCCCGCGTGTGATAAATGCTGCCCAAAAAGAAGAAACCTTAAACAACGAATTCTTAAAAGATAGAGTCGAGTTCGTTAGCGGAGATTTCTTCGAAGGCGTCCCAGAAGGCAAAGATATCTATTTCATGAAATCCATTCTCCACGATTGGATGGATTATGAGGCAGTCAAGATACTTGAGTCCTGTAGAAAAGCGATGCATAAAAACTCCCGGCTGCTTGTCGCCGATATGGTCATAAAAAACGATAATAAACCGCACTTCGGCAAGCTGATGGACAATGGGATGTTGGTGCTGCTGGGAGGTAGAGAACGTACTACCGAAGAGTTTGCCGCCATTTTTAAACAAGCGGGTTTTAAACTTAATCGTGTAATACCAACCATCTCTCCTTATTCCCTGGTTGAAGGCATACCTGTTTAATCTCCTATTTCCGGGGCATAGAAGAGATAATTCTACATTCCGATAGTACCGGGACTAAAGGTACAACCGCATTCACCCTTTCTATTTGAGGTTAAATTCTCTTCGCTATTCCTCCTCCATCCATTTCACCGCTTCATCTTTGTTGGTAAAAACCTTGATATCCAAACCGGATAGCTTGGTCACTACATTGAGAGTCATCCGCTGCAGCATTAACTTCGGCGATATATAAACGGCTGTCTTTCTATTACCTCCCTTCTTCATAATATCCTGGGACTGCTTAAGGAGTTTTGTTATTGAAAATCCCGGAGGGGCTGATTTTTCTGCAATTTCAACGAATGTTAGGTGCCCCGGCTTGAGCATGCCAACAGCTTTTTCTACGTGCTCCACATAGTGAGGAATACTCTTTTCACTCTTCATATGGCCGAAAAAAGCCATATCAAAACGGTTTTTGTCCGGATAAACTTCAATGTGATATTGATCCTTTTCTTCAAATTTTGTTACTTCCATTTTGCCTCCTGATTTTTTTTCTTATATTATAACCTCATTTTTTTTCACTACTTAATCTACTGAAAATGTAACATTAAAAGTACTACTGTCCTCTTTGAAATTTCGAAGATTTTTTATAACACATTGGAAAAAAAATTTCAAGAAAAATTTTTTTTTTTTTAAAAATAAGATTCCAATGCGCCCCTTCTCCGGATATCGACGGTGGCGCAGTGAAAGGAGCCGCCAAAAGTATTGAAATTCCTGAAATGACAGGGAATGGGTTTTAATCCAAAGTCCTTAAATGCCTTAATAATGGTTTCCTCGCCTTTCTCCACAATCACCCGTTCATGGTCCAGCATGAGCACATTCATATTGATCCAGGTACTGGTCATATAGAGCGTATGATTGGCCGGCATGCAAGGGGTGGGGGCGTACATGATATCCCATGATTTAAACATCCCTGGTACTTTCGGGACCCGTTCTTTGTTCAGCAGGAGTTTCCCCGGCGCCAGGGGCATAAATGAAGCATCGATATGCATGGGATGCGTATCGTTCACTTCGACCCGGCGAAGCCGGTACGTATCACCCAGGTGCCGCTGCAGCCACTGGATACCGAATTCATTGGTAACATGGCTAAGCTGGTAAAAGATATCCTTGCCGCATTTAATAAAATCCGCGGCATCGAAAGTGGGTTCAAATTCGGTGATCGCATATTCGACATGTTGGGCGTCCAGCGGTTCTATATAATCATAATTGTAAAGCTCATCGCTCAATTGGGGTTTTGGTGCGGCGGTCCAGCGTGCGCCTTTTTTAAAATACTCTTTTATCAACGACCGGTAGGCAATGGGTTCATAGTACCTGGAACGCCAGGCCATGGGGGATTCGATGATTTCATCTCCGATAACCAATAACACATCCCTGGGCATTGCGGCATAAAGACCACAGGAAGACGACCAATCCTGCGCAGCAAAGGGCCTGCAATGGTCAAGGACTTCCGGCCGGCGTACTGTAACCCCTTCTCCCTCCAGAATATGAACAAACTCCTCCAGGTCTTTTTTGGCGGCCTCGATCTTTTCCAACGGGAAGGGTTTTCCACTGTTTTTTTTAAAAAAGTCCCATTGTTTCTCCGGCAGCGTGGCATGCAGCACGACATGCCAGGGAGGCACGGCCGCTCCATCTACCACTCCTAAAATGACTTCTTCCAGTAAATCCCATTCATTAAAAGAATTTACTACCGGCAAACCGACCTTTTTTTCTTGCACTGCTTCCGCTTTCTTCATACCGATTCGTATCTCCTTTATCTCTTTTAATTAATGCTTGAATCCGGAATATGGTGGATTGAGAAACTTCACCTCTTAGATATATCATTCTTTGCCCAATAAGTCAACCACGGAATTACCAGATCGGAAGAG
>JAUPLE010001017.1 GCA_030837085.1 Acidobacteriota bacterium
TCCTCCTTATTAAAATTTATTTCCTGCCGCCGCATGTCTGGGATGTTTATGCATACCACCTGCACCCGGTAGTGGAATGGTTTCAGCAAAACCTGATCCCCACCTCTATCGATACCCCGGTGATTCGGCTTAACCGGAATCCCATGGGTTCCAAGTTTTTTCATTTCTGGATTGTGAAGTTTGCCCAGGACATGACCTGGGTGGAATTGCCCCAATTTATCTCCGGGATACTGCTGGCCCTGACGTCCTATGCGATGATGTTGAAAATGGAAATCAAAAAGAATATGGCCCTGAGATACGCTATACTGATCTATTTTATCCCGTTGATTTTGATCGAGTCGCGGACCTGCCAGGACCACCTGGTTCTAACCGCCGCTTCAATCATCGCTGCGCTTTATTTAATAAATGTTTTCTTTGAAAAGAGTTATTCCCAGGTATTTTTCCTGGGCTTATCATTCGGATTGGTATTGGGTTTAAAAATTAGCGGCGCCCATATTATCATTATCTTTTTCCTGGCCCTGCTCCTGACCAAAGGCTTTAAGTTATCCGAAATCCTGGATTTTATTAAAAAGAACTGGCTCCAGGTGCTCCTGGGGGCGCTTGCGGCATTTATATTGGGCGGTTACTGGTATATTAAAGACCTTTCCATTTTCATTTCCTATTTAAAAACCAGCCAAAGGATATCCGCGGTCAAACTGGCCGTTATGGCTGTTTTATTGTGCCTGCTTGTTCTTTTGATATGGCTGGCATTTAAAAAGCTCCGGCATATCCATTTCTTTAAGAATAAAAAATTCATCACCGGTGTGGTAATTCTTATTTCCATTATTGCGCTGGTAGCTATGGTAAAAAACGCCGGCTTGATAAAAACCTTTGTATTCAGGACCGACTCTCCCTCGGCGCTCTTATCGGATAAAACTTTTTATGCCCAGCACCCGGTATTAAGGGCTGTAAAAAGCGACTTTTCCAGGAACGTCCTACTTTTTCCTTTTCGAATTAAAGACATCGGCAGGAATAATGCCTATTCCGCGGATTCCATGGAACAATCCGGTTTCGGCGTGCAATTTTTCGGCTTCGGTTTGATCGCCTATGCGGTTATGCTGATCTTATTTTTCAAGAAAAAGTACCGGGACAGCATCATGGGATTTGTGTTTGTTTATTCAGCGACCTTGCTGCTGACTTATTTTTTATATTATTTCAGCAAAGTGAATTATCGCTTGTTTATGTTTTTCCCGGTTTTTGGTATTATGCTGTGGGCGTTTCTTATAACCAAATGGGACATGCCGAAGATTTATTTGAAATGTATCGATGGTTTAATACTGGTAATGATACTTTTCAATATGGCCGCGGTGCTTTTCGAGGGCAACAGCGAGACCAAGAGGTGGCAAAACATTCTTACCATGGATAACCCGGTTGAAAGAACCGCCATTAAGTATTCACCTTTTTTTATTAGAGGGGATGATTGGCTCTTTATCGATAAGTATATCCAGCCTGATGAACCTATCGGCTACATGGCCCATACGGATTCGTGGATATTTCCCTATTTCGATAACCGGATGGAAAGGAGAATATATCATTTGAGATCGTTAAAAGGGTTCCGGTTAATCGTCATCGATAAGAAAAACGACCGGTTGGAATTTAACCCGGATTTTAAAGAGAGTTTAAAGGAGCGGAAAATTCATTATATCCATCTCAATGCACAGGGGGTCCGGAACCGCAGGGAGTATTCCAAACACATTGTTATAGACGATAAAGAGGTATACCAGGTGCGGGACAATCTTTATTACTTTAAATGGTAAGATTGATATAAGAATAGCCATCTGTGTCATCTGTTATCCGGATTTCTTCTCAAAGTGAGAATGATTCTTTAAGAAAAAAAGAAAGATTCGATCAAAGAAAAGAATGATTTGGTTATGAAAAGGAAAAATACGGTTAGAAAAAGGAAAAATACGATTAGGTAAAACGCCAATGCGATCATAAAAATCATTAAAACGGCTAAATATATCATTGATGCAATCAAATAAATCAATGATACGGTTAAGGAAACCACTGATGCAATTCAGGAAATCATTGATACGGTTATAAAAAAGAAAGATACGGTGAAAAATAGGAAAAATATGATTAAATATAGGAAGATTTATCCGGTATCTAGTAATTTCTTTCCTGAATCTATGAAAGTTTTTCCGGTTTCTCGCAATCCCTTTCCTGAATCTGTGAAAGTTTTTCCTGTTTCTCGCAATATCTTTCCCGGATCAAGGAAGATTTTTCCAGTTTGTATCAATATTTTTCCTGGATTAAGGAAAGTTCTTCCGGTTTCTGACAATAAAGTGTCTGAACCGCTGATTACGCTGATTACACTGATGCCGCTGATGCATCATTTATGCATTTTCGAATATTAATCAGCGAATTCTGCGCCATCTGAGCCATCTGCGATACTGTATGCAAACTCCTGGTTTTTTTGGCAAGGATTTTTGCCGTCTTGGGTTGCGGGTGCCGCCCGCTCTGCGTAATCTGTGGTTCAGACTTTTTTAATGACATCTCTGCTGTCGATATTGTGATTTTATCATTGATTTTTGAAAGGGCTTTTGGTGGTTATTTCCCCGTTAGGAAGTTCGTAGTAGATGATCCCGTTTCTAGAAAAAACAATTGGTATGCCTTTCTCTTTATTCTCTTTTATTACCCGTCTGACAGCTTCATTACCAATTCTTTGGATTTCAAAAGCCTCCTGGTAAATTTCTATATCATCAAATTTATCTACTCTCATTATTTGTCTCCTCTTTAATATCCCTGATAAATGATTCGAATAATTTCTCACTATTAATAGTATATGTCCCTTCTTTTCCAAATGCAAATTCAATAAATTGCTGCTCGGAGTTGTATATCAGATGCCATTTGTCGGCTAATTCCTTGTATAAACTCCAGAAATTTTTTTTGCTCCTGTAAAATCGGCGCACCACATCTTCTTCCGGGACATCGTGCCCCCCCTTTAACACTCTTTCAATAATACGTTAAATACAGGTGATAGGGCTTTCAAGGAAAGTGTAGATGATGGTAATCGAAAATCCTCTCTTATTCATTTGATCAATCATCACTGCCAATGTTCTTCCGGAAAGGGTGGATTCAATGATGAAGTTTTGATCACTATTTAAGAGGTCGGAAATTTTCTTGAAAAAAAGTTTTCCTGCCTTTACTTTTGAGTGTTCAATATCCTTCGGATCGATTTCCAATGCAATTTCATCTGCGTTGACAAATTCGAAAGGGTATTTCTTTTCACACGATTTAGCGAAAGTGGTCTTTCCCGAGCCATTGGCGCCAGCGATAATGACGACTTCTTTTAACAACAGCGTTCTCCTTTTTGGATTTTCTTTTCATTAATATTATACCAGATTTCCAACCTTTTAGTAAGGTCTCGGTAAGTAATAATTCCACTATCTCCGAAAACGTCATTTTTTCAAACCGGTATGGACCGTGGTGCGCAACTTTCTGAAAGTACGAGGACACTCTCAGAAGTGGTGAGGACACTTTCCTGTTGAAAACCAAAAAAAATAGTACTATAATTAAATCCGGTAAAAATAAAACCGATTAAAAAAAGGGAAGGAGGGTCATATGCCCTTAAAAAAA